>JAYUTS010000046.1:0-10001 GCA_043754995.1 Chitinophagaceae bacterium | reverse complement strand
AAATACTTTGCTTTCATTTTGAAAAGAGATACCCTGTAATCGTTTATAAAAACTGAGAAAATAAGCATCGTTTCTTCTCACATCAATATCGCCCAGGTTTAATTGCCATCCCTTTTTCTTTAACTGAATCCATACTCGATCAAATTCATTCAACTGCTGGGTATTACCTTCAGCTTGTACAGGAATATTATTATCTGTTAATGCTGCAGAGAGCATCATACTATCACCAATCATTCCATTGATCTGCAGATTGAGCAAACCATTCACTACTGCATCCTGGTTGTTGCCAAACGAAATTCCACGACCGAAACTTCCGTTATAATTCACATTACCAAAATCAAACATATTTTTCCCAAATCCTGTTTCATTATCAATGGTAATGGGTGTAGTGATGAAATTATTTTTTATATCATCAAACTTCA
Organism: Chitinophagaceae bacterium; assembly: GCA_043754995.1. Lineage (GTDB taxonomy): Bacteria > Bacteroidota > Bacteroidia > Chitinophagales > Chitinophagaceae > Lacibacter. Next base: position 9,579 of record JAYUTS010000046.1, on the reverse strand, counting down.
TCCGGTTTAACTGTGCATTGATTTTATAAGGAAAAACACGATAGCTGATGGTTACTGAATCAAAAGATGGAGCTGTGATCCAGAAAAGTTGTGCATTGATGTCATCAACCGTATAATCAGTTTTTGCAGATCCTGCAATAAACACCGAATTGGGAACAAGACTCAGCGAATCAATCTTGACCGGGCTTGTTTTGGTGCTGATCTTTTTCGTTCGAAGATTGGATAAAGAGGGCACCTGCTGTGCATGTGTCAGCAGAGAGGAAAGCAAGACTGTTATGAAAAAAATGAGGTTTCTGATAAGTCAGTGGTTTTCAGGATAAGAATGTGTAAAAATAGAATTTATTGTGTCACGGGAAGCTTTGTTCCGTAAAACCCCTCCCATCGTTCGTATGCTGCATAAAAAAACCTCCTGAACAGGAGGTTTATATCATTTTAAGGAAGCATGCTTATTTGTTAGCAGTTAAACTGGCCATTGTATAATCAGCATTCAGTCGTGCAATATTGGTAATGGATATTTCTTTAGGACAAACTGCTTCACATGCACCGGTATTGGTACAAGCTCCAAAACCTTCTTTATCCATTTGAGCTACCATGTTTAATACTCTTGTTTTACGTTCTGGTTCTCCCTGTGGAAGTTGGTTAAGATGACTTGCTTTAGCACTTACAAACAACATGGCTGAAGAATTTTTACAGGCTGCTACGCAAGCACCACAGCCAATACAGGCCGCTGCTGCAAAAGCTGCATCTGCTTTTGCTTTATCAATTGGTAATGAATTCGCATCAACTGCATTACCCGTGTTAACGCTGATAAAACCACCGGCTTGTATAACACGGTCAAAAGCTGAACGGTCAACCATCAAATCTTTGATCACCGGAAATGAATTGGCTCTCCAGGGTTCAACCACAATCGTATCACCTTCATTAAAGGCACGCATGTGCAGTTGGCAGGTGGTATTGGCTTCCCATGGTCCATGCGGACGACCATTGATGTACATACTGCAGGTGCCGCAAATACCTTCACGGCAATCATGGTCAAACGCAATGGGATCTTTTCCTTCTCCAATGAGTTCTTCATTCAACACATCAAACATTTCAAGGAAACTCATTTCCTGTGAGATGTTTTTTGCATCGTAATTTTCGAAACCGCCTTTATCGTTGCTGTTTCTCTGACGCCACACTTTCAGTTTTACATTGATATTTTTATGCTCCATATTGATGAAATATAATAATGTTTAAGTTTTACCAATTCGTTTAAATCGTGTCCGATAAGCGACTATTCTTTATGTCAATATTACCTGATAACATTTTTCTAAGCTTTATATACCCGTTATTGCTAAAAGTATTGGGTGCTTTCCTGAATTTTGAAGGAACAATCCTACCAAACATTGCACCCGATATATTCTCTTTTAGATTATTTATAGAATTTATTAGTTGATTGATTGCCTTTGCAACATCGCCTCCTTTTAACTCTACAAAATAACCATCCGTATTCTCCGAATTATCTACTAAAAAAAGATAATCGCATTTTTCGCCATCCGTAATCTCAGCTAATACACAATCATCAATAATATACTTGCTTACATTTTTGTAGCCTGGATTCTGAAGCAAATAGTTTGTTTTAGAACCATAAACACTAAAAGAACTTTGGTTTGAATTTATAACACAGCCTTCCTTGCAAATACAAACATGGGTTATCAAATTCATCACTTACCTGAATTAATAATTTCCAAATCAACTAGTTTATCAAAATCTGCATTTAGCTGCTGTGAAATTTCATCAATCTTCGCTGTATCTATTAGTATATTTCCATCCTCATCTTTATTAATTATACTTTCGTATGTGCCATTTGGTAGAAGTATATAAGCAGATACATCTTGCGGATTTAACCAATATTTTTCACTAATAATCTTTGCAGTCGCTATTGGGTGATTTTGCCCAACCTGATATGCATACATTAGGTTGTTTAAAGAAGTTAAAATGTAAGGGCTGTGTGTTGTGATAAGCAATCTACAGGAATAATCAAATCCAACAGAATCTTCATATTTTATTTTCGAAATAAAATATTCCATCATCTTTTTTTGAGTTGCAGGAAAGCAGTTTAATTCTGGTTCTTCAATAATTATGTATGGACAATTATAATCAGCAACATTCCTTCCTTTTTTTATAACTATAGATTCAATCGAACTGTCAAATACAGTTAATAATGGCACACCGCTATTTATAGCACTAGAAGATTCTTCAATCAGAATTTCTTTACCGTTCTTTAAAATTATGTAATCCCTATCACCTTGATTTTTATATAAAACATCAAGGACATAAGAATAGTCATAGATTTCCCTTGCTTTTTTAGCTACGTTAAATTTGTGTCCAAAGCCAGTTAATATATCAGGTAAAGTCGTCCCAATTTTAATTAAAGCAAATAGGTCATCTCTTAGTAGTACGGTAGCCTCTCTGTATGCAGGTATATATGCAACTACATCAGAGTGTTTTTCATTACTTATTTTTTTTTCAACTAAAACCTTATCCTTTTCATATTTTAAGTGGCTATGCGAATCGCTGAATTCAATATGAGTATCTGAATTCAGGTAGTTTAAAATACCATGTGTTTTTAATTGATCTTTAAATGTTTTCAAAAAATAGTCATCTCTTTCTACTTCTGTTGCAACATTACCTTTAATTGTCAAATTGATTTCAGAAGAACTTGCAACACTTTTGATAGCTGAAAGTAGTTTAGCAACTGTACTTTTGCCTGTCCCCTGATCTCCAATCAGAATATTTATAACTCTAAATTCAAGAGTTATATTATCAATCGGGCCAAATTTCTTTATCGTTAATATTTCCGACATGTTTTATTTGTAAGAACGCTGACTTGGTTTCACCACTTCATAATTCAATTCTTCTTTGTGCAATTGCCATTCATGATCTCCTTTCATTTCCCAACTTGATACATACATGAATTGATCATCATGACGTAAGGCTTCTCCTTCATCTGTTTGATGTTCTTCACGGAAATGACCGCCACAGCTTTCTTCACGGTTTAATGCATCCAAACACATCAGCTCACCTAATTCAATAAAGTCGGCTACACGATTGGCTTTATCTAATTCCGGATTCATTTCATTGATCTCTCCCGGTATGCGCAGATCACTCCAGAACTCCTGTTTCAACAATTGAATTTCTTTGATGGCGTTTTTTAAACCTTCAGCATTTCGTGCCATGCCACACTTGTCCCACATAATCTTACCTAAACGTTTGTGGAAACTTTCAACTGTTTTAGTTCCTTTAATGCCCATGAGCATATGAATACGATCACGAACCTTGCTCTCTGTTTCAGCAAAAGCAGGATGATCTGTAGAAATGGATTTTACCCGTATTTCATCAGAAAGGTAATTTCCAATAGTATAAGGAATTACAAAATATCCATCGGCCAAACCCTGCATCAAAGCACTTGCACCCAAACGGTTGGCACCATGATCGCTGAAGTTGGCTTCGCCTAAACAATATAAGCCGGGAATATTTGTCATCAGTTCATAATCAACCCATAAGCCCCCCATTGTATAATGCACGGCAGGATAAATCCGCATCGGTAATTCATATGGATTTTCCCCGGTTATCTTTTCATACATATCAAACAGGTTACCATATTTTTCTTTCACTACATCCTTGCCCATTTGAGTAATGGTTGCTGCGTCGGCTTCAATTCCTCTTTTACCAGCTTCAATTTTTCCGTAACGTTGAATGGCTGCTGCAAAATCAAGATAAACTGCCTGTTTACTTGTACCAACACCGTAACCGGCATCGCAACGTTCTTTTGCCGCACGGCTGGCCACGTCTCGGGGAACGAGGTTGCCAAACGCCGGATACCTGCGCTCTAAATAATAATCTCTTTCTTCTTCCGGAATATCAATTGATTTTCTTGTTTCGCCTTGTTTTTTCGGCACCCATATCCGGCCATCGTTGCGCAATGATTCACTCATCAATGTGAGTTTACTCTGATGATCTCCGCTAACAGGAATACAGGTTGGGTGAATTTGTGTAAAACATGGATTGCTGAAATATGCCCCTTTCCTGTGTGCTTTCCACGCAGCAGTTACATTACTGCCCATAGCATTGGTTGACAAATAAAATACATTTCCATAGCCACCGCTGCATAACAATACGGCATGACCGAAATGACGTTCCAGTTCACCCGTTACCAAATTTCTTGCAATGATGCCCCGGGTTTTACCTTCAATCATTACAATATCCAGCATTTCATGGCGGGTGAACATTTCAACATTACCCAATGCAACCTGGCGTTCCAATGCCTGGTAAGCGCCTATCAATAATTGCTGCCCTGTTTGGCCTGCAGCATAAAATGTACGTTGTACCTGTGTGCCACCAAATGAACGGTTGCTTAATAAACCACCGTACTCTCTTGCAAACGGAACACCCTGTGCCACACATTGATCAATGATGCTGGTACTAACTTCGGCCAGGCGATGCACATTCCCTTCTCTTGCACGGTAATCGCCACCTTTGATGGTATCATAAAATAAACGGTAAACACTATCACCATCATTTTGATAATTTTTGGCAGCATTAATACCACCCTGCGCTGCAATAGAATGTGCACGGCGTGGACTATCCTGAAAACAAAATGCTTTTACTTTATAACCCAGTTCGCCTAAGGAAGCTGCGGCAGATGCCCCGGCCAAACCGGTTCCAATTACAATAATTTCAATACTGCGTTTATTGGCAGGGTTTACCAGTTTACAAGTGGACTTATAATTTTTCCATTTTGTATCTAATGGACCGGCAGGAATCTTTGAATTGAGCATATTCTTTTCAAATTCGTTTGAAGTACAATTTAAAAGGTATTTTTTTTGTAGTCAGCTTTTGTGTTATCAATGCGGCTTTTGTTGCGTCGCATGCCGAAGTTTTCATTCGGCATCAAGACCAAATGCGTCTTGACACTTCAACAGCAGAAGCCCCTTTCTCCTTCTCTTTCCCCGAAGGAGAAAGAGCGGTACAATCTATCTCTACCAAACATCCTCATCTTACACATCAACTAAGGAACTTTATTCAACTATTTGATCTACATGTTGCCTAAGCAAGCCCTGTGCGTTGATGGCTTCCCCTACCGGGGGAAGTCGGATGGGGGCCTATTCAATCCATTTTAAATACATCGCTATTGGCATTAGCGCAAACAACAAACCTACGATTACTGAAAAGCCCACACCAAGCGAGGTTAACAGCATTAAATAACGATTGTTACTTACTCCTACGGTCCGGAAGGCGCTTTGAAAACCATGCATCAAATGCCAGAACAATGAAAAACATCCCAAAACATAAATGATCACTACCCACAACTCACTGAAGGTTGCTTTCATTAAACCAAACATATCATGCATCAACACACCATTGTATTCAACAGGCATATCCAGCCCGGCTTCGGTAAACCGGGCTGGAATCCAGAAATGTGTAAAATGTAAAATCAAAAATAATAATATAAGTGTGCCGAGTAATCCCATACTGCGGCTGTACCATTTGCTTCCACTGTTGCCCATGGGTTGATCATAACCAATTTTTCTGCTTTGCCTGTTTTGGATGGTGAGCAGGTAACCCTGGATGATGTGTAATAAAATGCCAGCCATCAATCCAATTTCCATGATCCGGATCAATACTGTGGAAGCCATGAAATGGGCAGCTTTATTAAACATCTGCCCGTTATCATCCGGGTTAAATAAATCAGCAAAAATGGTTGAATTGATACTTACATGTATGATCAAAAAAGTGATCAGGAAAAGACCTGTAAGACCCATCACTAATTTTTTCCCGATAGAAGAAATAAACATCTGCTTAAACGTCATATCAAATAGTTTTGGAGAACCGTTGCAAATTTAGGGCAGGAACGTACAAAAAGTTCAGTTATACCATTTTATTAAAAACAAAAATAGCTGCTGAAAACAGCAGCTATGAATATATTGAAAAGCAGAAATGATCAGAATCGAAAACCTAAAGTTAGTCCGGCTCTTACACCAGCCCATCTATCAAAAACTGCTTTAACGCTATTGGCATTTATATCAGCTTTAATTTTAAGTACGGGTATATCAAATCCATCAATTATGGTTCTGAGTTCGTCTTGCTCACCCTGACTGAGGGGTGTTGTTGGCACTCCATTTAAATTTCCATTGCTTTTACCGTAATGGGCACCAAAAAACCATCCAAGTGTTAGATGTTTACCAAGCGATCCTTGTGAACCAATCATTAAACCGCCACTATGGGTAGTAATATCACCTTTGAGCTTAATAGTATTAGTTGTATTGAGATCGGTTTCATATTCAATAGGCACTTCACTTGATGTAAACTTTGCAAAACGGTAGTAAGGGGCAATAAAAAATCCACGACTAAATCCTTTTTTCTTATTCAGGTAAAATTTTATTTCTGGTGTTATGGCAAAGTTGCCAATTTTAAGATCGTTGATAATTTGAGTTATCTGCGGATCCTCTGAACCTTCAATATTGCCAAATGCACTTTTAAAGGGCAAACCCGTTGATGGCATTGTGCGAAGTCCTAAGGCAACTGAAATCCGTTTGTTAATGACACGTTCATATTGAAATGCATAATTTTTTAAGGGAAGCGCAAGGAGATTCACACTTACAATATTCATTTTATGCTCACCGCTTTTTGATTTTGAAGGTGCCGGATCGTTTTTTTTGTTACCGGATTGCTGATCAAGTTTCGATTGAGCAAATAGAGCAGGAATAGCAGCCAGGCAAATGAGTATTGCGGCAGCAGTTTTTTTTGGTTGCATACAAATTGGTTTTGGTTAAAACAAGATTGATTAAAACTCGTTTAAATATATCACAGTTGATATACCAACTTAAGGGTATTTTAACGGTTTACGGTTTAAACCTGTAAACGTTGCTGCAGTTCGCCGTCAATTTTTTTAAATAAATGGTAGGGTTTGTAGATACGCCAGTTGTCTAATTCCATTAATTCGAGATAACGGTTGAGTTTGAGTTTTTTAAAATCGTACTGCGTTTGCTCAGGCATGTTGAGGATAATAGTCCAGCCGTTTTCATCGGCACAGTTCTCATACCATTCTTCGTAGTAATCTTTTTCGCTGCTGTGAAAGTTGAGTACATTTTCTGCTATGAGGATAAATTTGTAAACACCCTCGCTCATGAGTTTATCAATCACTTCACGTTTTAATTCCATGATGTCGTTTTCAATGGCATCGTTCCACTCGCCTATCAGTTCAATGATGGCATATTTTTCTTCATAATCAGCAATTAAAATTTTAAGGTATAATGTGCGGCTTCCAAATTCATCCCATTGAGGATGGATGTAAAAATTATAAACCGTTTGAGAAAACTCAAATTCAGAGTATTCTCTCCCGAAGAATGGTGAGTGTTCATCTTCTTCACTCACATAAATGTGGCGCCAGTTGAAAAATGGTTCTATATCATGCATAATAAGTCTTCCATACAGAAGATTATGATGCAAATTTTATGATTGCCGGGGGATATAAAAAAATTAAATCAAACAAACATTTCTGTAAACTCAGTTTTTCAGTTCTTCAGCAAAAAATCCCTGAATGTACAATACGCTGAAAGCATTAACATAATTGAGCAAACTACCTTTGATCATTCCTTTTAAATGATCCTGGCTCATGCAAAAGGCCTGATTGGTGAGTGATAGTTTGTAAGAGTTGATCTTGTGAAATGCAAGGCGGGCAATTTGTGTAGTGTGATCATCAACAATATTAAATTGCTGGGCAATGTGCGCCTGATCATCGAAGAATGGCTTTTTCATGGATACAGGTTTTGGTTTTTATAAATAATGGATAATTGAATAACGTAAATATAAAACAGAAAATGGCTTTCCCATGTAGTAGAAACACTCTGTCTTTTGTCGTTATTACTGTTGTTGTGCGGCTTCCATGGCCATCCGTTCTGCTTCAATAGCCGATTCTGTAATAAGCATCTGTACATCATTTACTTCTTCAAACACGTGCCCGTCTTCATAGCCTACAGAAACATATACCGAAAGTGTTTGGCGGGCCAAACCTTTAAAAGTTCCTTTAGCTGGTGAACAATCGTTGAAATTACGGCCCACTGCCAGCTTTACATGATGTGTTGTAACCCATACATTATTGGTTGGGTCAATACCCGTCCACCCAAGTTGAGGTATCCATGCTTCTATCCATGCATGGGTTGCACCTTCGCCACGCATACCATTTTTATTTGGGCAGATATAACCGCTCACATATCTAGACGGGATGCCCATTGTACGCAACAACTGTAACAGCACATGTGCAAAATCCTGGCACACACCACTGCGGTGTTCTAATATTTCATCAACAGTTGATTCAATGGTAGTAATGCCTTTGATGTATTTAAACTCGTTGAATATATAAGCAGAACATGCTTCCACAATCTGCATGACCGTTTTATTTCTATGATCAAATGACTGAATCATTTCTTCTACAAGAGTTGTTGATTTTATTTCATCGGGCCGTATTAAGTCGATGAGATAAAAATCATGAGCTACGCCCTGTTCCAATTCTTCCCAGGTGCTGTTAACAGTTGTAATAAATTCATTCCCCATAGTACGCACAATGATCCTGCTGTCGATGGTCAATTCATGATGTGCATCTACTAAACTGAAATCGGCACAACGGTTTCCCCAATAATCAAGAAAAAGAAATAGTTCAGGATCGGATGAAATATTTACTTCGTGTTGTAATATTTCCTGCTGATCAGAAGCGATGGGATAAATGCGTATTTGATTAACACTTTCTTTAACGGCTCTGTTGTAACTGTACTTTGTAATGTGTTGTATTTTAAAAACGGGCATTGTAAGTTATTACTAAGTGTACGAAAAGAATTGTTGACCTAATACATGCGAAAATTTCAGCAGATCCTGTTTGGTTTCCTGCAAAAAGCGCTGCAATGTAATTTGTTTGATGGAGCTTTCATCAGCAAATTGTACACGGCTGTAAATGCGTCCGAATTCCCTGTACAGGAATTCTTTTTGCACAGGTTCATTTTCTTCCAGTACATCTTTTAAATATTTATCTAAACGGCTAAGGGAGTATATAATAGATCGTGGAAAATGACGGTTAAAAACAACCTGGTCAATCACATTACTGTTGGTAATATTACTCTGATAGTTTTTTAAGTGTAACTCATATCCCGACAAAGAAAGCAACAGGTTGCGCCAGTATAAAATATCTTTATGATCTTCCAGATCAAAACTGATCTGTTCAAAATGTTTGCATGTAACATCTGCTGTTAACACCCCTCTTTCAATAAACCGGCCGATGCTCATAAAACTCCAACCCATTCCTCTTGGCATGGTGGTATCAGTTACTCCAACATAGGTTAAACAAAGTTTTAATAACTGGTCAATCATGGGGAGGGCATCAGCTCCGGCAAGCTTTCGTTCCAGGTCGGGGTGATTAACAGTATGGTACATCAGGTTTACTTCTTCCCATACTTCTTTGGTGATATGATCCTGCATGCCTCTTGCATTTTCTCTTGCTTTTTTGATGAGACACTTTAAAGAGTTGGTGTTTGATTGTTGTGTAAT
>JAYUTS010000045.1:0-10006 GCA_043754995.1 Chitinophagaceae bacterium | reverse complement strand
TGGCCTCACCACGATTGCTGCAGTATAAAAATTTTCCATCGGGTGAAACATGAATGTCAGCAGAGCCGATTGCACCCTGGAAACTCATCGGGTGGCAGGATGTATTTTGCAGCAGGGTTAACTTTCCTTCATCATATGAAAAAGCACTTACTGTGCCTGACAACTCTTCAATTAAATAAGCAAAATTTTTTGCAGGATGAAATTCAAAATGCCTTGGGCCTGCACCTGCGTTCACTTCAAAAAAAGCTGGGTCAGCAGCTTGCAGCGCACCACTCTTAGGAACTACTTTGTAGATCATGACTTTATCCATTCCAAGATCTGGTACAAAAAGAAAATTATTGTCGGGAGAAAAAACAGTGGAGTGTACATGCGCTTTTTCCTGTCTGGTTCTGTTTACGCTATTTCCATTGTGTTGAATAATTTGTTTTGGTTGATTAAGCTGTCCGTTCTCACGGATATCAATCACAGAAAGACTGCCGCCCGTGTAATTACCCACCACTACATGTGTGCCTTTTTTATTAACACTGATATAACAGGGGTTGGCACCACCACTAACAACCTCATTGAGTTTGGTTAAAGTACCTGAATCTTTGTTGTATTGATAGGAGGTTACCATACCCGTAGTGGTTTCATTTACAGCAAATACAAATTTTTGATTTGGCGAAACAGCAAGATATGATGGGTTTGTTAGTTTTACTGAGCTGATTGCTTTTGTTTCACCGGTTGTTTTATTGAATTGATATACATAAATTCCTTCACTGCCTGCTGAAGTGTAAGTGCCAACGAGCAGGTTATATTCCTGTGCAGATGTTAGCAAAACAGTATGTAAAGCGGCAAACAAAATGATTTTTTTCATGTTCAATGATTACGAAAATAAAGGTATGCCTTTCACCGCCTGCCACAATAAAAATACAACCAGCAATAAATACACAAGTGAGAAAACGAACACCTGGCTTTTTGTTTTTGCTATAAACCATCCAAACAACGGAATGATCTGTAATGAATGCATCCCAACAAAATGAGCAACTCTTAAATCGCCATGCAGTTTGCTCCAGTTTACCAAAGGCAATCCCTCGCTTCCATCAGGAGCACCAACTGTATGTCTTAATTGTGCAGCCATAGCACCACCTTCAAAAGCAAAAAATACAAAAAAGAGAACAGCAACCCGGATGCTCCATATATAAGGCATGGGTACATTGAATTGTTTTTGCCTGAAAAATAAAATACCAATGTACAAGGTCCATAAAGTCATGATGGTAATGGCCACGCCCATGAGGTTAAACAACAACAAATAAAATGGATCTGAAATGTTGAAATGCGAAAGTCGTCCGTTAGCAGCCTGCCAAACAATTACTACCAATTCAAAAGACAAAACCAATATCAGCACCCATGAAAAAATTAAAACTGCTTTTTGTTTTGTGAGATGAACCATAAACCATCCCATGGACCAACTGAAAATAACAGTTGACAAAAAGAATTTCAGTGGTTTGATCCATGCATTGATACCGAGCACAATGGTATCATCAACCTGCATCATTATTGCACAGATGACTGCACCTAGGATATTCAGCCATCCATACCAATACAGGGATTGATTACGTTGTTTCAATTGTGTTAGAAAATTCATTTGTTTTTTAATAATTATCAGCAAAATAAGTTTTCGTTTTGATGAAACGGATCAGCAAATAAAGTAAGAGTCCAACAGGACCAATCATGAATGTAAAAAACAAGCAGGGGATGAGGATCCAATGGCTGATATTATGCTTCAATGCATTCTTCCTGATCCAGATACCCGTCATGAGATCAAATGCTAAAAAGTGAATCCATGCAGTGGTTACAGCAACCCTGTTAGTGAATAGTTCCATTACACCATCGAGTGTGCTGAACTTTTCCATATCACTCAATTTGAACGTGGTTGCCAGCAACCAGGTATAAAGGATTGCAAATAAAGTGATAACGATGCCAATCAACAGTTTATCGGTATTGAACCAAAATGGACTGATGATGAGTAATACCAACCAGCCAACCAGGGCAATGGTATTACAAATGCTGAAGATAGATTCGGGGGTCATTATGTTAGTTTTTGAAGTGCCGTAACAATCAACTGATAGGTTTCTTCATCACTCAACTCTGCAGGAACAAACTTTTTGCCGATCACTTTTTCATACAATTCAATATAACGTTTGCTGATGGTATTAATCCATTCTTCACTCATCTCCGGAACGGTTTGACCTTCCTTGCCCATGAAATTATTTTCAATGAGCCATTCACGTACAAACTCTTTACTCAATTGTTTCTGACGTTCTCCTTTTTGTTGTCGTTCTTCAAACCCATCGGCATAAAAATATCTTGAACTGTCAGGAGTATGAATTTCATCCATCAAATAAATAGTATCGCCTATTTTCCCAAATTCATATTTAGTATCAACCAAAATCAATCTCTGGTTGGCTGCAATTTCTTTTCCTCTTGCAAATAACTGCAGGGCATAGTTACTCAATTGTTCCCATTCATCTGCTGTACAAATGCCGGTTGCAATTATTTCAGGAGCTGCAATGTCTTCATCATGTCCCGCCTCTGCTTTTGTTGAAGGTGTAATAACAGGAGTGGGGAAGAAATCATTTTCTTTTAAACCATCGGCCATTGCTGCGCCGCATAATTCCCGTTTACCCGATGCGTATGTTCTCCATGCATGACCAACCAGGTTACCACGTACCACCATTTCAATTTTAAAAGGCACACATCTTTTACCAATACTCACATTGGGTGCAGGAACAGTCATCAACCAGTTGGGACAAATGTCTTTTGTTGCTGCCAGCATATATGCAGCAATTTGATTTAATACTTGTCCTTTAAAAGGGATGGGTTCAGGAAGAATAACATCAAAAGCAGAAATACGGTTACTGGCAATCATTACAAGTAAATGATGGCCGATGCTGTACACATCTCTTACCTTGCCTTTATAGTAATTGGTTTGGTTGGGAAATTGAAAAGAATTCATAGCCCGAAGTTAACAGACAAGCATAAAACACAGGCAGTTAAACCAATTAACTTTTAAAGATTTGTGGAAATTAAGTTTGGAAAGATTTATTTCATTTCTTGGTCGTAAACCCTATTTTTGTTTATACAGTAAACCCTGCTATATGAGAAAGCTAATAAAACTGCTCTTACTGATGCCCTGTGCATCTGTTTTTTTTATTTCCTGTAATGAAGAAGGATTTGCTCCCGCCCGGCTATTAGTTGCAAATTTTGTTGTGAATCCCCCCGTTTCGCCAAGTCCATTACCAACCGCCGGAACAGCAGTTGATGTAAGATGGGGTGGTAGCCTTGTATTGAACAATGTTGTTTACGGAGCGGCCAGTGTTGTTGTGGGAAATCCTGTTACAACCATCCCTGCTTTTACTTCTGTTGCAGGAGGTTATGCATCAGTAAAAAGTGGTGCTTTTCCATTAAACCTCGCTATTGCAGGTTCAGCCGGGCAAACAGTTTATAACCGCATCACCAGTTTTTTACCTGGCAAGAGTTACACTGCCATTGCATTTGATCTCAATCCTTTTTACAAAGTGATGATCATGGAAGATGATTTATCGGCACCTCCATCCGGTAAAGCTAAAATTCGTTTTGTGCATGCCATTTCACAATTACTATTAGGTTCGTTGCCAAGAAAAGATACCATTGATGTTACTGCTACCGGCGGACCTGCAGCCACTCCTTTAGTGAATGCAAGTATTTTTCCAACAAGAAATTTTGCAGATGCTTATGCCAATAAAAATCTTCAACAGTTTGCATTGATTGACAGTGGGTCTTACAATATAGCTTTCAGAATAGCAGGTACACCGGGTACCTCACCAGCCACAGGTTTGATTGGTTTTTTCCCTTCAACAACCAGCAGGTTTCGTTTTGAAAGCGGAAAGATCTACACCATTGTAGCAAGATTGCATATTACGGCCACTGCGGCGCCCACACCCGGGGCTACTTTTATTACCCATAACTAATTCACCACCGGAATAAAATATATTTATGAAAAAGCAAATAAAAATATTCTTGCTGTTACTTGTTACAAGCTTTACAGGTTTGGCCTTGCAGGCACAGGTAACCTTGTTTGGTAATGTAAAATCAAAAGCCAGCAGCGAAACCCTGGCTGCTGTTTCCGTAACTGTAAAAGGAACAACTGGAGGAACGTTTACTGATGATAAAGGAAATTTCAAAATTACCGTAGATAAGTTACCTGTTGTATTGGTTATTTCTTCAATCGGCTATGAAGATTTGGAAGTGCCAGTTGCTGCTGCCGGTTTTGTAGATGTAACGCTTGTTACCAGGGCTGCATTAGGACAGGAGGTAGTTGTGTCGGCCACACGTATTGCAACAAAAATTCTTGAATCACCGGTATCAATTGAACGTATCGGAGCTGCCCAGATAAGAGAAGCCCCTGCTGCTTCATTTTATGATGCCGTTGCGAATTTAAAAGGTGTTGATTTTGTACGTTCAGGGTTGGTATTTGGTACCATCGGTACAAGAGGTTTTAATGGTTCGGGTAATACACGTTTCAACCAGTTTACTGATGGCATGGATAACCAGGCTCCTGGATTAAATTTCTCTGTTGCAAATATTGTAGGTTTAACTGAACTGGATGTTGATAATATGGAATTACTACCCGGTGCATCATCAGCTCTGTATGGTTCAGGTGGAATGAATGGTACATTACTCATCACCAGCAAAAACCCGTTTAAATATCAAGGTTTGAGTTTCCAGGTAAAGCAGGGAATTATGCATACCGATAAAAGACAAAGACCAGCTTCGCCATATTACGATTGGAATTTCCGTTGGGGTAAAAAGTTAGGTGAAAAATTTGCATTTAAAATTGCAGGTCAGTATATGCAGGCACAGGATTGGCAGGCAAATGATTTAGCCAATTATGATATCCTGGCAGGTAAAACAGTATTTGGCGACAGAAGTATTCCAAGCTATAATGGTGTAAATGTGTATGGCGATCAGATTGGTTCTACTCCTCCCATTGTAAACATTAAAGCCGCCATCAGGGGAAGTGTTTATCAACAGACTTATGCTTTCGTGTATGCGCAGGCAATTGCGAATGGCGCAACTCCTGCACAGGCCGATGCCGTAGCAAAAGCAACTGCTACAGCTAACTCAAACAACACTGCATCTTCTTTATTTGCTACCGGTTCTGATTCAATTGTAAGCCGCACAGGGTATGCAGAAAAAAATCTTGTTGATTATAATACCTACAACCTTAAATTCAATGGAGGGTTGTATTATAAAATCAATTCACAAACAGAATTATCCTTTGTTGGTTATTGGGGAACTGCAACCACCGTTTATACCGGCGCAGATCGTTATTCATTGAAAGATGCCAAGATTGGGCAGTACAAACTGGAATTGAAAGGAGATAATTATTTTGTTCGGGCTTACACTACCCAGGAAAATTCGGGCGAAGCTTATGCAGCAACCTTACTGGCTTCACAAATGTTGCAGCGTTATTCAGAAAGCAGTACCATCTGGTTCCCTACTTATATTGGAACATTCGCACAAGCCCGTGGCGGTACATTACCTGGTTTTATAGGCAGTAATTTACCCGAAGATCAGGCACATTATTTAGCCCGTTCAGTGGCTGATGCAAATCGTCCTGTACCCGGAACAACGGCCTTTAATGATTTATTCAACACTGTTCGTAAAACACCTATCTCAAAAGGCGGAGCCTTATTCCTCGACAAAACAGATATGTATGTAGTTGATGGAATGTATAATTTTAAAAAGATAACCTGGGCCGATGTACAGGTTGGTGGTTTGTTCCGTCATTTTTCGTTGAACTCACAGGGTACCTTGTTTACCGATACAGTTGGTAAACGAATCCCCATTAATGAATATGGTGCTTATGTTCAAATTCAGAAAGATTTTGCTGAACGCATTAAAATAACCTTAGCAGCCCGCTACGATAAGAACGATAACTTCAAAGGAAGGTTCACGCCAAGAGCAACGGCAACTATCAAAGTGGCAACGGATAATTTCTTTCGTTTATCCTACCAGCAGGCTTATCGTTTTCCCACTACACAGAACCAGTACATCAATTTGCCATTGGGTACAAAAAGCAATATGCTCATTGGTGGCTTACCTGCATTCGAGGATTTCTATAATTTCAAAACCAACCTGGTATGGGATTCTGCCACAGCATTTGACGCTTTACGCAAAAACAATTTAGCTTCGCTTACAGCAGCCAATTCATTTAAGTTTAAAGAATTTAAACCTGAAGTGGTGAATTCATTTGAAGTGGGTTATCGTGGAGT
Source organism: Chitinophagaceae bacterium (assembly GCA_043754995.1). Lineage (GTDB taxonomy): Bacteria > Bacteroidota > Bacteroidia > Chitinophagales > Chitinophagaceae > Lacibacter. The sequence continues at coordinate 3,707 of JAYUTS010000045.1, read as the reverse complement.
GATAGCTAAAAAATTATTAATTGATGTGTATGGGTTCTATGCCATCTATACCAATTTCATCAGCACGGCTATTTTAATTCAGAACCCGGGTACAACCAGTCAGCGTCAGTTTGGGAGGTCTACCAACTCATCTGATAATGTTTCTGCATTCGGCTGGGGTGCAAGTTTTGATTACAGGTTCCCTTCAAATTTCAACTTAAGCACCAACGTTTCTTATAATGAATTAAAAAATTCGCCTCCCGGCCAGCTTGCATTTTTCAATACGGCACCCTGGCGTTATAATGTTACAGTAAGTAATAATAAATTGTTCAAGCATTTTGGTTTTGCAGCAACATACAAATGGCAGAGCGAAATTGAAGTATGGGAATCAACCTTCCTTTCAGGTAATTTACCCGCCTATGGCAGCTTTGATGCACAGGTGAGTTACAGGATACCGAAATCAAAGAATATTTTCAAAATTGGTGCAACCAACCTGTTGAATAAATATTACAGAACAGCGTATGCAAACCCGGAGATTGGCGGATTGTATTATGTGAGCTTTGGATATAATGTTTTTTAAAAACAAACAATTTTTTTACAGCCCCTTCATTTATGTTGAAGGGGCTTTCTTTTTTTTGATCTTGATGAATTGACTGATATTTGAACAACCATGCAGGTGATCTTATTTGATACAGCAGATCGTAATACACTTTATCCATTTACGGCTATCAGGCCGGTAGCTTACCTGCGTATTGGAATTTTCAGCAACAGGGAACGCTGGGAATTATTGCTGAAAAGCAAAACATGTACGTTAACGGAAGCTTACCTGCAAAAAAATGATCTGGAAGAAAAAGAAGCTCCTTTTTTATACATTGATGCTAAACTGATTCCTTCCTTACAGCTTTCAGAAAAAATCAGGAATTTATCCTCAGGAAATGGAATTACAAGTAATGGAAGGGTGATTGCTTTATGCAGCCATCAACAACTCTTGTTTAATTTTTCAAAAGATGATTGCAGGGGAGTTGACTTTCTTGAATGGCCTGCACCCGTTCAGTTATTGAATTATCCTTTTGAAATAAATCAATGGAGTGATGCTATCATCAAGGAAGACTTTTTATTAATCACCGAAGGGAAAAAATCTCAACCCATTTCTTCAAATAATCAAGTTCAATCACCCCAACATATTTTTATTGAAGAAGGTGCTGTAGCGGAGCATTGTATCATCAATGCATCAACCGGTCCTGTTTATATTGGAAAGAACTGTTTAATCATGGAGGGCTCTATGATTCGTGGCCCCTTTGCCATGCTTGATGGTTCAGTGGTGAAGATGGGCAGTAAAATCTATGGAGCAACAACGGTTGGCAAACAATGCTCCGTTGGAGGAGAAATAAAAAATACCATGTTCTTTGATTATTCCAATAAAGCACATGATGGTTATATAGGCGATGCAGTAATAGGAGCCTGGTGTAACGTAGGAGCAGGCACCTCCTGCTCCAATATCAAGAACACGGCAGGGGAAGTAAAAATATGGAACCAATTGCTGCACCAATGGATCAGTGCAGGTAATAAATGCGGAGTCATGCTGGGCGATTATACAAAAACGGCTATCAATTCATCCCTTACAACAGGCATGGTAAGTGGCATTTGCAGTAATATTTTAAACAGTGGGCATTCAGTAAAATATATTAACGATTTTACCTGGAATATCCACACCGGTGAAAAATACCTGTTTGAAAAAGCAATACGTGATATCGAAAACTGGATGCAGTTAAAAAATAAAATATTTACAGTTGCTGACAGAGAAATTCTGCAGCATATCTTTAACAACAAACCATAAACAGAAAATACATGCGTAAACAAGTAGCCGCTGCCAACTGGAAAATGAATTTGACATATCAGCAGGCAGAACAATTAATTACTGACATCATTAATACCCCTCATACATTAGCTGCACATCAGCGGGCTGTATTTGCAGTTCCTTTTCCTTATCTAAGCATGGTAGTAGAAAAACTAAAAGGAAAAACAGGAGCAGGGGTTGCAGCACAAAATTGTTACACACAAAAAGCAGGCGCTTATACAGGTGAAACTTCGGTTGAAATGCTGCAATCAATCCATGTTGATTATGTTGTAATTGGCCACAGCGAAAGAAGAGAATATTTTAATGAAAGTAACCAGATGCTTGCAGAAAAAGTAAACATCGCTTTGCAATTTGGTTTAACGCCCATCTTTTGTTGTGGTGAAGCATTGGCCATCAGAGAAGCCGGAACACAAAATGATTATGTTACTCAGCAATTAAAAGAAAGCCTGTTTCATTTAAGTGCAAATGAATTGCAAAAGGTGATCATCGCCTACGAACCCATCTGGGCAATTGGTACAGGAAAAACTGCCACATCAGAACAGGCACAGGAAATGCATGCATATTTACGTAGTGCATTAGCTAAACAATATGGCAATGACGTTGCTGATAACATTTCAATCTTATATGGTGGGAGTGTGAAAGGTGCAAATGCAAAAGAAATTTTCAGTCAGCCCGATGTGGATGGCGGATTGGTTGGAGGGGCCTCCTTAAAAGCTGATGAGTTTGTACAGATCATTCAGGGATTGAAATAAACCGGATGCAAAGAGATAAAAATTTATATCCGCTTTCGTATCAGCATCATAATGGATTGATGGCTGTTCTCTTACTTAAAAAGGGACTGGAACGAAAAGCTGATGCTGGAGTGATGGGTACATTCATTCTTTCAATATGGGATGCTGAACTACGCATTCATTTCATCAAAGAAGAAGTGTATCTGCATCCACATGTATTGCAGATTGCTGAATTGATGGACATGTATGAACAAATGAAAACGGAACATCACCAGGTACGTAAAATGATTGACGCCATTCGAAGCTTACAATCAACTGAAGCTCTGGTGAATGAGTTTCATGCGTTACTTGAAAAGCATATCCGTTTTGAAGAACGCATCATGTTTCCATTTATAGAAGAACATATACAACAGGAACAATTATTGGCGTTGGGGAAACAACTGGAGCATTTAGAAAGCAAGGCCTGCTCCGATTACCCGGTGAAATTCTGGGAGTAATTATTTCATAATAAACTGGGCCCGTTCTAACCTGTCGTTGATGGCTCTTCCTAAACCCTTGTTGGGCAAAGGTTCTGCAAGAATCACATCGGCTTTCAATTGATCTACTTCACGCAGAATGCGAAATAGATTTTTTGCAGCTTCTTCAACAGAGCCATTGGTTGAAAGAATAAATTGCTGATCTTTCGGCAGATCAGGATTGTATTCCTGGAAATTGATGAGGATGATTTTCTGATCTTCAAACCTGCGCATGATCTCTTCCGCATGACCCATGAACAGGGGTGTATGTGTTGCGTAATGGCTTTTAAGTTGTCCCGGTGTTTCAGGGTTTTCCATTATTTTTTTATTGATCCTTATTTTTTTACCCAGCACTTCTTCTATCTGTTCAACTGAAATACCTCCCAATCGGTAAATCTCCAGGTCATCGTCTTCATTCCACCCAACAATCGTTGATTCAACTCCAACAGTACATTCACCACCATCCAGGATGTAAGGAATTTTTCCATGCAATCCATCATATACATGCTGGGCAGTAGTTGGACTGATATATCCTGAAGGATTTGCACTGGGGGCTGCTAATGGAAAATCCAATTGCTGCAAAAGCTGCAATGTGATGGGATGATTTGGTACACGTATCGCTAC
>JAYUTS010000044.1:0-4297 GCA_043754995.1 Chitinophagaceae bacterium | reverse complement strand
CAAATCATCGAATTTAATTTTAATACCGATATTGGGCAATCAAATATTATTTCTGTGTTTCAATTCCTAACCAACCGTTCCTTTTTACTTAATCTCGTCATAGCCATTTTACTGGCATTGGCTGTGATATTTGGTTTTTTCCAGTTGCTGGATATGATTACCAAACATGGTGAGTATATTAAGGTGCCGGAAGTAAAAGGACAAAATATTGAACAGGCCAAAAAAACACTCGAGGCCCAGGGTTTCCAGGTAGAAGTGCAGGACAGTGTATATTATGACAGCCTCCCCAAACTTTCTGTTGTAAAACAATCACCCGTTCCCAATGAAATGGTGAAAATAAACCGTACTGTTTATTTAACGGTAAACAGGGCTGAAGCTCCATTGGTTGTTGTTCCTAACTTTGTGGGACAAACCTATCGCAGTGTGCAACTTCAATTGAATACATTGGGTTTGAAAGTGGGTGATACCACTTCAAGACCTGATTTTGCTGTTGGTTCTGTGCTGGAGCAATCCTATAATGGAACGGTTATTACAGCCGGAACAAAAATCCCTATGGGCAGCAGAATCAGTTTTGTGTTGGGCGGAGGCATTAAACAACATGAGATGCTGGTTCCAAACCTGCTGGGTATGACTTTTGGCGAAGCAAAAATATTTTTAGAAAGTAATGAATTGTTGTTGGGTGCTGTTATAGTTGATGGTATTGTTGCTGATAGCAGCAGTGCATTTGTTTACAGGCAAAGTCCGCCGAGAAGAGATGATGAAGGAAGACCGATCCGTATCAGGGGCGGACAGTTGATGGATCTGTATATCAGTATGGATCGTTCAAAAATTGATACAACAGGTAAACAAAAACCTGTTGTTGAGAAAAAAGAAAATGAATACTAATAATTACTATTTTTTATGAATACAATTACTGTTGAAGAATTAAAAGCAAGAATGGATGCAGGCGAGCAACTCAATATTGTAGATGTTCGTGAACCACATGAACATGCGGAGTTTAATATTGGTGGTATCCTTTATCCGCTGGGTCGTATTCAAACCATGGATGTGGACGAACTTGAAAGTTTAAAAGACAAAGAAGTGATCTTTTATTGCCGAAGTGGTAACCGCAGCGGACAGGCCTGTATGTTTGCTGAAACAATGGGCTTTACCAATGTGACCAATGTAACAGGCGGTATGCTGGCGTGGAGAGCGGCTTTTGAAAGTTAATTCAACACAGAGAAAGGAGATACAGAGTTACACGGAGGATAATTAAAAGAGGGAACAGATTTTACCTGTTCCCTCTTTTGTTGAAAGAAGTTATTTCATTTTCATTTGTGCAAAATAGGGATGCTCCGGGTTTACTATTAATTCCTGACGTTGCGGATGAATTAATACATCCATGTCTTCCAATGGAATGGCACCCAGTAAAGGTTCATTGTCACCAGATAAAACCATCGCATTACAAACAGTTCGTCGATTCTTAAATTTTACTTCTATGGGGCCAACCACTTCATATTCTACTACGTGGCCATTTGCCAGTTGAGCTTTTCTTGTTTCAAGGAAAGGAAGTTGCAACTGTTCCTGAATGGTTTCATTGATTGCCATCATGTAGGAGCCGCTGTCAACCAGCATATTTACATTCATTTTCTTCACTTCATCTATGTCCATGAGATTACGACGAACCATTTCCAGGTCTCCAGCATTGATTAGAGTTATTTCTGCATATACCATTCCCATAACTTCTTTTTTTACAAGGTACGAAATTCCCGGATGCCTATTTTTTACAATTTGATATTGATCCCTGCCAGGAAATTTCTTCCGGCCATGGGATAATAAAAGTTTTCTGTAATGGTTTTATTGGCATAGATATAACTGAAAGTATATCCATTGGCTTCATATAATTTATTCCACACATTGTTGAGCTGAAAAACCAAATTGATTTCTTTGATCTTTTTTAACCGGATGCCATAACTCAACCTCAGGTCACTCACAAAAAAGGGATCAATGCTTCTTGCTTTGTTACCTGTGTTATCAAGATACTGGCGTGATACATATTTATTCAGCAAACTGATCTCTCCATACTTTACAGGAATAAAATTCAATGTAATTCCTGCAATAGCAGTGGGTGAAAAGGAAAGGGGAGAAGAGGAAAAGAAATTTTCTTTTTGTCCGCCATTATCATAATCATCTACATATTCTGTAAAATTGAGAATACGATTTTTGCTGAGTGTGAGGTTTCCTGCTGCATTGAACCAACCGCTTGCTTTTGCTGTGGCTGTGAGTTCAACACCTGCACGGTAGCTTTTGGGAATATTGATTCTTGAATATGCACCCACATCATTGATGCGCCCTGTTAATACCAGTTGATTGTTGTAATGCATATAATAACCTGTTACACTTACACTGTAGATGGCTGAACGTTTTTCAAGATTAACTTCCAGATCATACAACGTTTCATGTTTGGGTTGCTGATTAACACCTGCTTCAAAATCTTCACGGTTGGGTTCTTTGTTTCCAACGCTGAACGATGCAAAGCCCAGCCAGCCTTTACTATCAGCATAGGAGATGCCGAGCTTAGGGTTAAAGAAATTAAATTCAGCGCCCGATTTTAAGGCAGGGTTTTTCCGGAAGCCATTGATGGTATGTGTTACACTGCGATACTGCAGATCAGCAAATGCATCCCAACGTACAGCTACACGCCGCTGGTATTTTGCATAGAGATTAAAATCATTTTTGTACGCATCGAGATCATACCATTGATGATCTTTTGGAACGGCCACTTCACTCCAGGTGATCTTGCCATAATGCAAACCTTTGTAACGGGTATAAGCACCGCCAATGCTGAACTGATTATTTTCTTTTTTGTATTGCGCAGAAAAAGTAGTTCCGTAAAACCAGTTATCTAACCATAACTGGCGGATGATATCTGCATCAACTGGATTTAAACCATAGTCATCCAGCGACTCTTTGTATTTATATTCTTCATAATAACCTTTTCCACGGGTTAAAAAGAAAGCTGTATTGAAACTCCACTGTTTATTTAATTCATGATTCAAAAAAAACTGGTAATGATCCTGCCTGTAATTATCTGTTTGGTTTTTGTAAGTGAACACATTGTATGTGCGGTCATTCTTTTTATCAAACAGGTTCAGCGAATCTGCAGTGGCAGGATAGAGGGAGTAAGCATTATTCCAGTAATGCTCCATCAGTTTATCTTCATTGCGTTTCAGTTTCGCTTCAGGTATTCCATTCCACGATTGATATGTTTTTTCTTTTCCTGTAAATGCATTGAAGCGTAAGGAAGTTTTGTTGTTGATATAAGCAGTAGAGAAATACAGGGAACTGAGATCAGCACTTCCCCTGTCAATAAAACCATCGCTGTTGATGAACGATAACCTGGTATCCACTGTAAAATGTTTACCCATTAATCCGCTTCCGGCTTTAATGGTTTGTCGCCAGGTATTGAAACTGCCGGCACCAGTATTTAATTCAGCATACGGTTTTTCATTGAACTCATTTGTGCTGAGGTTGAGTGTGGCACCAAATGCACCGGCACCATTCGAAGAGGTTCCAACACCTCTTTGAATTTGTATGGAACTTACAGAAGAAGAAAAATCAGGAAGGTTCACAAAAAATAATCCCTGGCTTTCGGCATCATTATAAGGAATTCCATTCAAGGTCATGTTGATCCTTGTTGCATCGCTGCCACGGATACGTATGCCCGTGTAACCAATGCCGTTACCTGCATCTGAATTCACTACAACAGATGGGGTTTGGTTAACAATGAACGGAAGATCCTGCCCCAGGTTTACTTTTTCAATTTCTTTCTTGCTGAGATTGGTTTTGCTGAAGGGCATCCGGTCGCCTGCACGGATGGCACTGATCTCAATTGGTTTTAAAAACAGTTTTTGCTCCTCTAAAGAAAAGCTCAGTTCGGTTTCTTTTTCTGCAACTACCACATCCTGTTCCCATGTTTTGTATCCGATGCTGCTGATGCGGATACGATAGGTCCCTTTCTTTGATAAGCTGGCGCCGAATACACCAGCGCTGTTTGTTAGTGTTGCTACCGTTTGGTTAATTTCTACGGTAGCATTTCCGACCGGAGATTTGGTTTCTCCATCGGTTACTTTCCCGCTCAGTTTGTACTGAGCCACTGAAATTTGTTGTGATACAATCATCAACATTCCCAGCATCAATTTTTTTGTCATCATACACGTGTTTACAGTTAAAAAATTGTGACGGAAATGCTGCGAAACGAAAAGAGGAAAATGAAAGGAGCCTCCTTCCCTGCGCAGGCATTACCCTGATCAGGTTC
>JAYUTS010000043.1:0-10026 GCA_043754995.1 Chitinophagaceae bacterium | reverse complement strand
AAGCAGAGTGGTGTTATGGATTTTAAGCTGGCCAGTATTGTAAATGATAAAGAGCTGCTGGAACTGGCAAAAACAATCAGCGATGAATTGTTAAATGGAGATCCTGATCTGTCTTCGGCAAAAAATTTGCTGTTAAAAAACTTTCTGCTTTCGAAAAAGGGAAAAACAGAGTGGAGCAGGGTAGCTTGAGGAAATAAGCGATCGTATTTTCCGTTTTAATTGAGTACATTCAAAGTCCTTATAGCATTGGAAAAAATTTTCATGATAGTATTCCGACTCCTGACCGTTCTCTGTTTATTTTTAGCAGCACCTCTTATCACTAAGTCGCAGCTTTATTTTGTAGAAAACAAAGGCCAGTGGGATAAACAGGTGATGTTTAAAACCGAGGCCGGCAACAGTGCCTTCTTTTTAGGTAAAGATGGTTATACCATTCTCATGAACCATCCTGAAGATTATCTGCGACTGGCAGAATATAATCATGGGCATGGTTTTGATTCTGCAAAAAGCAAAACAGTTGCTCTTAACAGACCCGATAAAATGCGGGCTCATGCTTTTAAAGTAAAATTTCTCGGGGCCAATTTCAACAGCACACCTGTTATGGAGAAACCACTTCCCGGGCATGAGAATTATTTCATTGGCAACGATCAGTCTAAATGGGCTGGAGACTGTAAACTCTACCAGGCCATTACTTATAAGAATGTATATCCCAATGTGGATGTTCGCTATTATGTTCAGGGCGATCAGTTAAAGTATGATATAATTGTTTATGCTGGTGCAGATGTGTCAAAAATACAAATGCAATATACCGGTGCCGATCAACTCAGCATCAGGAACAATGAATTGGTTGTAAGCACTTCGGTTGGCGAGGCCCGTGAGTTAAAACCATATACTTACCAGTTTGCCGGCGGAAAAAGAGAAACCATCAATTGCAAATACAAACTCAACGGTAATACAGTAAGTTTTGATGTAAAGAATTATGATAAAACAACAACGTTGATCATTGATCCAACGCTTATTTTTTCGTCCTACAGCAGAAGTACGGCCGATAACTGGGGATTTACTGCAACTCCCGGTGCCGATGGAAGTTTTTTTGGCGGTGGTATTGCACAACCCACTGGTTTTCCTACCAGCACCGGAGCCATACAGGGAACGGGTCAGGGCCCTGCCAATGCAAACTCCCCACCTGATATTGTTATTATCCGGTTATCGCCCGATGGTCGTACCAGAATGTATGCAACTTATCTGGGAGGCAGCGGTTTAGATCAACCACATAGTTTAATTGCAGATGCGGCAGGCAATCTCGTTATTGCAGGCAGAACCAATTCAACTAATTTTCCAACTACAGCCCCTAATGCAGGAACAAGCGGTGGCTATGATATTTTTGTAACAAAGATCAACTCCGCCGGAACAGCTATTATTGGTTCTATCAAAATTTGTGGTACGGGAGATGATGGTGTAAATATTACTTCAACAAGATCGGGTGTTAATTCATTGCAACGCAGTTATGGTGATGATGGCAGGAGTGAAGTGATCCTTGATGGAGCTAATAATATCTTACTTGCTTCCTCTACACGATCAACTAATTTTTTCACACTAAATGGTTTTCAAACTACTCTCGGTGGTCAGCAAGATGCAGTTGTAATAAAACTAAATCCCAATGCGAACGGAGTTATCTGGAGTACTTATATGGGAGGTAGTGCAGACGATGCCGGCTTTGTATTGGCAGTAAGCCCGTTAAGCCCTCAAAATATTTATGTAGGCGGTGGTACCGGAAGTAATAATTTTCCAGGTACTGTAGCAGGAGTACTTCAACCGGCTTATAACGGAGGTGTTGCTGATGGATACGTTGCCAACATCATAGACAATGGTAATTCGGTGAATATGGTTCGAAGTACCTATCTCGGAACAGTTAATGTAGATATCGTATTTGGAGTACAGTTTGATAATTTTGGTTTCCCTTATGTGATGGGTACAACTACCGGTAACTGGCCGGTTTTTAATGCATCTTATTCAGTTGCCAATTCAAGACAGTTTATTGTAAAACTAAGACCTGCCCTCAACGCCTTTGTTTATTCAACAACTTTTGGTACAGCAGGCGCATTAAGCCCAAATATTTCTCCAACAGCCTTTCTTGTTGATAATTGTGAAAATGTATATGTATCGGGCTGGGGTGGTGGTGCCAACTCTTTTGGCAGCGGATATCCTACAGCAGGTACAAACGGTCTCCCTTTAACAGCAGATGCATTTCAACGGAATACAGATGGAAGCGACTTTTACTTTTTTGTTTTACAGAAAAATGCAGCCTCACAACTCTATGGAAGTTTCTTTGGCCAGCAAGGTGGTTTTGGTGGATGGGATCATGTTGATGGCGGTACCAGCCGTTTTGATGCAAGCGGTGTTATTTACCAGGCTGTTTGTGCCAATTGCAAAGCGGTAAACAGCGGCACACCATTAGTTGCTCCATTTCCAATTACTGCAGGTGTTTATGGTAATGTAAATCCGGCCACCGGCAGTGGATGTAATCTTGGCATGGTGAAACTCCGGTTTAATTTATCGGGTGTAGATGTTGCCCTAAGAGCAGTGGGTGCAAAACAATTAAATTTCTGTTTACCTGCTACTGTTCAGTTTACTGATACCATCCGGCAGGCAAAACAATATATCTGGATTTGGGGCGATGGATCACGCAATGATACAACGGCAACAAATCCTTTTACGCATACGTACACATCTACAGGTTTTTTTGATGTTAAGGTTATTGGTATTGACAGTAATACCTGCAATGTAAAAGATTCTGCAACCATGCGTATTCGTGTAACAACCGATTCTGTTGATGTTGGTTTTAATTTTGCACGGCGTGGTTGTAACAGTCTTACATTCGATTTTACCAATACAAGTAATATACTTACAGCATCTACACCTTTTGGTCTAAAATCATTTATGTGGGTTTGGGGCGATGGTAGTAAGAACGATACTATTCCAGGTTTTGCACCTCCTGTAGCTCATACCTTCCCAAGTATTGGATCATACAATGTGCGTTTGGTATTGATTGATACAAATTATTGTAACCTGGGTGATTCATCCGGTTTTGTCAACTTCCAGGTAATTGACAGAATCAAAGCAGGTTTTAGTATTAACAGTGTATGTGTTCCCGATACCATTAATGTAAATGACAGTTCAATCGGGGCATTAACGTACCTGTGGGTTAGCAGCGATGGGCAAACATCAACTAATCCACTTCCCAACTTTGTATATACAACACCTGGAACTTATACCATTAAACAATACATCTATAATTCCAATAGCTGTAACCTGGTTGATTCAACACAAAGAACTTTCCAGGCAGTAGGACCGCCAACTGCTGGCTTCTTCTATAACCCTAATCCTTCACAGGAAAATACAGCAACACGATTTACAAGCACAGCTTCGCCTGATGTGGTAAGATGGTTGTGGGATTTTGGTGATGGCACTACTTCCACTCAAAGAGATCCATTGCATCAATATCTTACTCCTGCCATTAATCTTGTTTGCCAAACTGTATTCAATGCTGTTGGTTGTGTTGATTCCATTTGTATTCCGGTTGAGTCCATCATTAATATTGTCAATGATTTGCCAAGTGCCTTTACACCAAATGGCGATGGTGTAAATGATCAATTCATGGTGCGTGGATTTGGTATTGTAAAAATGACCTTACGTGTATTTAACCGCCAGGGGTTGATGGTGTTTGAAAGCCGCAGCCAGAATATTGGTTGGAACGGAACCTATAAAGGTATTCCACAGCCAATGGATGCATATGCATGGACATTAGAGGTTGAATATTTTAATGGTGAAAAGCAACGAAAGAAAGGCGATGTAACGTTGATAAGATGATGAGTGATGATGATAAAGAGAACCTGACTGCATGAATCATTGTTATAAATAAAGATCATGAACAGAAGTAAAATAATACAGATTGGTACGGTGCTGTTGTTGATGCAGGTTTCTGTATTTGCACAGGATTTGCATTTTTCGCAGTTTATGAATTCACCGCTCACCACCAATCCTGCCAATACAGGATTTATTCCCGATGCTGATTACAGAATCGGCGGTAATTTCAGGCAACAGTGGACATCCATTCCTGTTCCTTATAAAACAGCCAGTGTATGGGGCGATATACAATTACTCCGTAACAGTATTGAAAATGGATGGGTGGGCGTTGGAGCCTTATTGTTAAATGATGTTGCAGGAAGAGGAAATCTTCGTTCCAATAAAGTTTATGGTTCGGTGGCTTATCACCAGATGATTGGCTTGAGCAGTTTGATATCAGCCGGCTTCAATGCAGGGTATGCAAACAAACGGATTGATGTCACCAAATTTACGTTCGATAATCAATGGAATGGAAAATTCTTTGATTCAAAAGCACCCAACGGCGAATCTTTATTAACCAACCCAAGCAGTTCTTATTTTGATTTGCAGGTGGGCATCAACTATGCCTACTTCCCAACTGAGAATACATACTTTAATGCAGGTGCATCGGTGCATCATATTAACCAACCCAAAGAAACCTTCTTTACTAACGGAACCAATGAAGTGCCCCGTCGTTATATTGGATTTTTAAACGGCAGTTTTAAAATGAACGATGATTGGATACTCAATCCCAATGCTTATTTCTCTTCTCAGGCAAAAGCCAATGAATTTGTGCTGGGTGGTAATGCGGCTTATAATTTAATGGGCGATGGCAGCGTAGTGGTATTTGGCGGAGCTTATTACCGTTGGGGCGATGCAGCGGTGGCAATGGTTGGAGTGGAAATGAAAAACATCCGCTTTACATTTACATACGATGCAACAGTAAGTAATTTAACAAAATACAACAATGCCAATGGTGCATATGAATTCTCTCTCATCAAGAATGGTTATTATAATGAATACTTCGGCGATAAGAGCCAACGGAAACAAAGTATGTGTCCGAGGTTTTAAGTAACCTGAATTATTAATGGGCAAGTACATATAAACCGTTCATAAAAAAAAGTAAATTTGTTCAAAATACAATTTTATGAAAGCAGATAAAATAATGCGTCAGGAAGTAAAAAAGTATATTGATACTGCTGATGAGAAAGTTGTAAAAATGATGCATGCAATGCTTGAAGTTGATGCAGATAATGATTGGTGGAGTTCAATGCCAGACAATATAAAGGCCGATGCAGAAGCTGCACTTTCAGAATCAGAAAAAGGGAAAGTAACTCCCCACTCTGACATACAAAAGCGATACAAAAAATGGATTGCAAAATAAACTGGACAAACAGAGCATGGCAAACCTTTAATGAGAATATAGAGTATTTACAAAACGCCTGGACATCAAAAGAGATCAGTAATTTTGTATTACAAGTTGATAAAAAACTTGCGAACTTATCAAAGCATCCTGAAATTGGAAGTCCACGAAATAAAAAAAACAAAAACATTCGATGTACCCTTGTACACAAAAGAGTTCTATTACTCTATAAATACAAGCATGTAAAAAACGAAATTGATTTATTGATTTTTTGGAATACATATCAAAACCCACGGAAACTAAAAGCGAAGTAGCTAAACATTTATTTTGCTTAATAGATTTTTTTCCCTGCCTTTCCTTTCCGAATTTCGTTCAAAATTAACAGCATGATTGCAGTTGACAGCTATTCAAAAGTTACGCAGGATATTGTAACCAAACTCAAAGCAATCGTTGGAGCAATACATGTGCTGGTTGATGAAGAAACCCTCAGCAACTATGCCCATGATGAAACAGAAAATCTTCATTTCCCCCCCGAAGTAGTTGTAAAGCCACGCACAACAGATGAGATCAGCAGGATCATGCAGTTGTGTAACGAACAACTCATTCCTGTAACTCCACGTGGTGCAGGCACAGGCTTAAGTGGCGGTGCATTGGCACACAAAGGCGGTGTGTTGTTATCAACCGAACGATTGAATTCTATTTTGCAAATTGATGAACGCAATCACCAGGTTGTTACAGAACCGGGTGTGATCACCGAAGTTTTGATGAATGAAGTAAAAACGGTGGGTTTGTTTTATCCTCCAGATCCCAGCAGCCGGGGCAGTTGTTTTATTGGTGGCAATATAGCAGAGAACAGCGGCGGCCCCAAGGCGGTAAAGTATGGTGTAGTAAAAGATTATGTATTGAATCTTGAAGTGGTGTTGCCAAGTGGTGAAGTCATCTGGACAGGAGCCAATGTATTGAAGAACTCAACAGGATATAATCTTACTCAACTCATGGTGGGCAGCGAAGGAACACTCGGCATTGTTACAAAAATTGTGTTGAAATTAATTCCGTTGCCGAAATATGATCTGCTCATGCTGGTACCTTTCAGAAACCTGGAACAGGCAGGTGAAGCAGTGAGTGAAATTTTCAGAGCAGGATTTGTTCCCAGTGGTTTAGAGCTGATGGAAATAGATGCCTTGCAAATTGTAAGTAAGATGGTTGACAGTAGTGCTATTCCAATTACTGATGATACGGCTGCACATCTGTTGATTGAAGTGGATGGTAATGATATGAATGCATTGATGAAAGACATGGAAGCAATTGGCGAACTGTTAACTCAATATAATATTGGTGAGTTGTATTTTGCAGATGATGCACAACAAAAAGCAGAGCTGTGGAAATTGCGCAGAAGAGTAGCAGAAGCAGCAAAGCTTGCAGGTTATACTATTGAAGAAGATACGGTTGTTCCAAGAGCAGAGCTGCCGGCTCTAATTCATGGTGTTAAAGCATTGGGCAGGGAATATAATTTTGATGTAGTGTGTTATGGACATGCAGGCGATGGTAATCTGCATATACGCATTCGTAAAGAAGGCACACCCAACAGTTATGGAAATGCAGAAATGGATCAGTGCTTGCATTCCATGTTTCAACTGGTGCATCAGTTGGGCGGCACCATCAGTGGTGAACATGGTATTGGGTTAATACAGAAAGGGTTTATGCATGTGGTGATGAAAGAAACCAATCTCCGTTTAATGAGAGAAATTAAAAAAGCATTTGATCCTAACAATATTTTAAACCCAGGTAAAATTTTTGATTTACAATAAAGCAGCAACTATGAAAAAATTGATCGTATTTATTTTATTTGTGATGATGAGCCTCAGCAGTTTTTCACAGGATGTGGAGCAGGAAAAAGTAAAAGGATTTAAAAAAGATCATTTGTTTATCGGCACGGGTATTAATCTGGGATTCTTTAATGGGTTTATCCTGGGATTAAACCCTGAAATAGGTTACAGCTTTAACCGTTTTATAGACGCCGGTGTTTCTACAAATTTTAATTTCATCACACAAAATGATATTTCCAGCCCAACAACATACCGGCAGTTTACAGTGGGAGGTGGGCCATTTGTAAGAATATGGCCATTTAGTATGGTCTTTATTGGCGGACAGTTTGAGTATAATAATATTTCGTACAGTGTTAAAAGTAATGGCTCCATTACAGGTAAAACAAATTATTCAGCACCGAGTTTGCTGGTAGGAGGTGGTTACGGCAATCGTTTAATTGGCAGATCGCAATTTTATACCAGTATCATGGTTGATGTATTGAGAGATCCTAAGTCGCCGTATATTGACAGTTATGGCAGGATGCTTCCGGTTTTCAGAACAACCTTTACTTTTTATCTCGGTTCTAAAAACCAGCGTCTGTAAAAATTTCTTCAGGGTCATTGACTAACACAATCCGGTGTTCCATCTTTTCATACAGGAAATTTTCTTTTTCCATGTGGCGGATATGTGCAACCAAATGATTGTAATAACCATTGCTGTTGAGGAGGAATAATTTTTTGTTATGGATGTTGAGTGTGTTCCAGGTAAGCATTTCAAACATTTCATCCAGTGTACCATGTCCGCCCGGTAAGATCACTGCAGCATCGCACAATTCATACATCATCTTTTTTCGTACATGCATATCAGTTACTACATGCAATTCCGTAATGCCCTTATGTTGAGCTTCCCACTCCAGCAATACTTGGGGTATCACACCAACAACACTCCCGTTGGCCTGCATCACTGCATCAGCAACAGCACCCATTAATCCTTTGCCTCCGCCGCCATAAATGAGTTTGATATTTTTTTGAGCCATCAGGATGCCTACCTGTTTTGCATGTTCCAGAAACAAAGGGTCACTTCCTGGTTTTGAACCGCAAAAAACTGCTAATGATGAAAAAGGCATACACTTAAAAATATGCTGCAAAGTAAGGAAACTGCATGACCGTTTAATTATTTCTTTATCTTCATTTTTAAACCAATGCCATATGTCGCCGCTACTTTTATTTTCTTTTGTATTTGGATATTTTTTACTGCTGCTGGCAGTTGCATGGTACACATCCAAAAACTCCAATAACGATTCTTTTTTTATAGGAAACAGAAACAGTAACTGGATGCTGGTAGCCTTTGGTATGATTGGGACTTCTTTAAGCGGTGTTACGTTTGTAAGTGTGCCGGGTGCTGTTGCAAAAGAATCCTTTGCTTATTTCCAGATCACATTGGGTTATCTTATTGGATACATCACCATTGCTTATGTATTACTTCCACTTTATTACAAGCTGCATCTTACTTCTATTTATAATTACCTCAGCGGTCGGCTTGGTTTCAAAGCTTATAAAACAGGAGCATCTTTTTTTATTCTCTCAAGAACTTTGGGTGCTACTGCAAGATTATATCTCGTGGTGAAAATTCTGCAGGATGCATTGCCTCCCACTATTCAGATTCCATTTTGGGTAACCACGCTGGTTATATTGATCATGATTTTGTTATATACCTATGAAGGCGGTGTAAAAACAATTGTATGGACCGACACTTTGCAAACAACCTTTATGCTTTCAGGTCTTGTTATCTGTGTGGTTTACCTCTTGAACCAGATGGGTATAAGTTTTAGCGATAGTCTTTCGGCCATGAATGAAAAAGGCTATTCTAAAATTTTCTTTACCAACCCCGAGAGTAAATTCTTTTTTGTGAAACAGATACTGGCAGGAGCATTTATAACAATAACCATGACAGGAATGGACCAGGAAATGATGCAGAAAAACATTTCAGTTCGTACGTTGAAGGGTTCGCAGAAAAATGTACTCACCTTAGGGTTTATTCTGATGGTGGTGCTGTTGTTATTCCTGTTCCTGGGTGGTGTTTTATTGTTGTTTGCTGAACAGCAGGGTATAACCGCTGTTGGCGATAAATTGTTTCCGGCTATTGCACTCAATCATATGCCGCCCATTATTTCTGTCATCTTTATTATTGCATTGATCTCCGCATTATTCCCCAGTGCTGATGGAGCCATTACTGCACTTACTTCTTCATTTTGTATCGACATTATTGGTATGCAACGCAGAACAGATATGACGGATGCTGAGAAAAAGAAATTGCGTCAACGGGTTCATCTCGTTTTTGCAGTGGTGTTTTTAATACTCGTGATGGTATATAAATGGGTGAATGAACCGAGTATGATTGGTGTTATCTTAAAAGTAGCTGCTTATACATACGGTCCGTTATTAGGCTTGTTTACATTTGGCATCATTACAAAACGTGCAGTAAACGATAAGCTGGTGCCTTTTGTTTGTATTATTGCACCGATCATTTGTTTCTTCATCGATAAATTTCAGAAGCAGTTATTTGGTTCATTTGAAGTTGGTCTAGAACTGCTCATCATCAACGGACTGTTAACATTTATCGGGTTATGGCTCATCTCACATAAGCAAAAAGTACAAACTGTTTAACAAATCGCTGTCTTTCAGTTCTTTGCCCTTTGGCTAATGAGCTTTATCTTTGCTTAAATTTTTTCACTTGGAGTTGATTCATCCGCAGGCAGAAATTTATGCAGCCACTTTTTCTTCAACGGAAGATGAATTGCTGAAAAAGATTGCGGCAGATACCTTTCAATCACATGCCCAACCGCATATGATGAGCGGCCATCTCCAGGGACAGTTCCTTGAAATCATCAGTAAGCTCATTCGTCCAAAATGTATCCTTGAAATTGGAACGATGGTAGGATACAGTACCATCTGTCTGGCAAAAGGATTGGCCGA
>JAYUTS010000042.1:0-10041 GCA_043754995.1 Chitinophagaceae bacterium | reverse complement strand
CACGTTACACCGGTAAACAATTAAAAGAATTCGGCGGGTATATACTGCTCACCAATTTCAGTAATTATGTAAATATGTTTGCAGAATGGAACAACGTTGAAATCATTGGTGCAGATAAGCCCATGCAATGTGCCACTGCGGAAGGCATTACCATCATCAACTTTGGGATGGGTAGTGCAACCGCTGCAACTGTGATGGATCTGTTATCTGCCATTAAACCAAAAGCAGTTTTGTTTTTAGGAAAATGCGGTGGATTAAAATCAAAGAACAAAATTGGCGATCTCATACTTCCTATTGCTGCCATACGTGGTGAAGGTACAAGCAATGACTATTTTCCACCCGAGGTTCCTGCGCTGCCATCATTTGCATTACAGAAAGCAGTATCAACCACCATCCGGGATTACGATAGTGATTACTGGACAGGCACTGTTTATACCACCAATCGCAGAGTATGGGAACATGATGAAGAGTTTAAAGCATATCTTGAAAAGATCCGTGTAATGGCCATTGATATGGAAACAGCTACCATTTTCACTGTAGGGTTTTTTAATCATATTCCAACCGGTGCTTTGTTATTAGTGAGCGATAGCCCCATGACTCCCGAAGGTGTAAAAACAGAAGAGAGCGATAAAAAAGTAACCTCCCATTTTGTTGAAAACCATATCAGGATCGGCATTGATTCCTTAAAGCAACTGATCAATAACGGTAATACAGTGAAACATCTGAGGTTTGAAGAATAATGAGTGTTTTACTTCATATCAAGGACCTTGAAGTTGCATTCAAAACAGAAGATGGATGGATGAAAGCCGTTCATGGTATTTCATTCAGTGTTACTAAAGGAGAAACCGTTGCTGTTGTTGGCGAATCAGGATCAGGCAAATCTGTTACCGCACTTTCTGCCTTGCGTCTTATACCACAACCACCTGCACATTATCCAAATGGAGAAATTTTCTTTACAAAAAGAGATGGAATAGAAATCAATTTACTAAACGTTTCCCCGGCACAACTCCAAACCATCCGTGGCAATGAAATAGCCATGATCTTCCAGGAACCCATGTCATCGTTGAATCCTGTGTTTAACTGTGGAAGCCAGGTGATAGAAGCTATTCAACTGCATCAAAAAGTAAGTAAGGAAGAAGCCAGGAAAAGAACCTTGCAATTATTTGAAAAGGTAAAACTCCCCAACCCGGAGCTGATGCTGCAACGCTATCCGCATCAACTAAGCGGCGGACAAAAACAAAGGGTGATGATTGCCATGGCCATGAGTTGCAACCCATCCTTGTTAATTGCTGATGAACCAACTACTGCATTGGATGTAACGGTACAGAAAACCATTCTGCAACTCATAAAAGAATTGCAACAGGAAACGGGTATGGGAGTTTTATTTATAACACATGATTTAGGTGTGGTGCATGATATTGCTGATAAAATTGTGGTGATGTACCAGGGACAGATTGTTGAACAAGGCCCGGCACATGAAATTTTTCACCGGCCTCAACATCCCTATACAAAAGCGTTACTGGCTTGCAGGCCAGCCCTGCATCCAAAAGGAAAACGATTACCGGTTGTAAGTGATTTCTTAGAGAATACAGTCGTTAGTGGTGAGTCGTTAGTCGTTAGTGAAAATCCAAAATCCAAATCCCCAATTCCTAATTCCCAACAACCCATTTCTCTTCTTCATGTAAAAAACCTCAGCGTATGGTTTCCTGAACAGAAAAAAATGTTTGGTAAAGCTTCTTCATTAATTAAAGCAGTGAATGATGTAAGCTTTGAGGTTTATGCAGGTGAAACATTAGGACTGGTGGGCGAAAGCGGTTGTGGCAA
The DNA here is from genome assembly GCA_043754995.1 of Chitinophagaceae bacterium. Taxonomy (GTDB): domain Bacteria; phylum Bacteroidota; class Bacteroidia; order Chitinophagales; family Chitinophagaceae; genus Lacibacter. The sequence continues at coordinate 8,217 of JAYUTS010000042.1, read as the reverse complement.
AACAACCCTTGGTCGGGCTTTGTTGCGGCTGGTTGAACCTACATCAGGGAGCATTTATTTAAACGGAGAGAATATTCTCAGCAAATCTTTATCGGCTTTTAAAAAACAACGCAAAAATCTGCAAATCGTTTTCCAGGACCCCTACTCTTCTCTCAATCCAAGTATAACAATTGGTGATGCTATTGCAGAACCCATGCTGGTGCATCGGCTTCAACCCAATCAGAAAAAAGCAAAAGAAAAAGTAATGGAATTGCTGGAGAAAGTAAATCTTACTACGGGCCAGTATAATCGTTATCCGCATGAGTTCAGCGGAGGTCAGCGTCAACGAATAGTTATTGCCAGGGCCTTGGCTCTGCATCCGTCTTTTATTGTTTGGGATGAATCAGTTTCTGCTCTCGATGTAAGTGTGCAGGCACAAGTCCTCAATCTGCTAAACGATCTAAAAAAGGAATTCAGCTTCACTTCTATCTTTATTTCGCATGATCTGTCGGTGGTTCGTTATCTCTGCGACCGCATTATTGTTATGAACAAGGGCCGCATTGAAGAAACCGGTGCTGCTGATGATATTTATTATCGTCCACAGACGGATTATACAAGACAATTGCTGTCGGCAATCCCGGGTAATACAACAATGGTGGGGTAACAGTGGATAAGTTTCCCCGAAATTCCTCTGATTCCCTTACCTTTGCACGCATTAAAAAGTAACAGATTCAAACCCGGTGCTGTAAGACGGGGTTTGGAAGGGCCCTCTGAATTTTCACCCCAAGACTGCGTTTGCATCTGTTACATAAATCTCTTATACGCAGCATGAAATTATCCCAATTTACATTCGACCTACCGCTTAACCTCATTGCCCAAAATCCTACAAAAAAACGTGAAGACAGTCGTTTAATGGTGGTTCACCGCAAAACAGGTCAGATAGAAAACCGCCAGTTCCGTGACATTATGGAATACTTTGATGACAAGGATGTGTTTGTAGTTAACAACACCAAAGTATTTCCTGCTCGTATGTATGGCCGCAAAGAAAAAACAGGCGCCAAGATTGAAGTGTTTCTTCTTCGTGAATTAAATAAACAAAATCGTTTGTGGGATGTAATTGTTGATCCTGCACGAAAGATTCGTGTTGGTAACAAATTATATTTTGGTGAAACAGAAGACCTCGTAGCCGAAGTAATTGATAACACTACTTCACGTGGCCGTACCATCCGCTTTTTGTTTGAAGGAACGGATGAAGAGTTCCGCACTGTATTATACAATATGGGTGAAACACCACTTCCCAAATACATTAAGCGTAAGCCCGATGATGAAGACCGTGAACGCTATCAAACTGTATTTGCAAAACATGAAGGCGCTGTTGCAGCTCCTACTGCAGGTATGCACTTCAGCCAGGAATTAATTAAACGTTTGGAAATACAGGGTGTGCGTTTTGCAGAAGTAACATTGCATACTGGGTTAGGAACATTTCGCCCCATTGAAGTAGAAGATCTTAGCAAACATAAAATGGATGCTGAATATTATAAGATTGATGAGTTTGCCTGCAAGATTGTAAACAAGGCCAAAGAAGGCAAGAACCGCATCTGTTCAATTGGTACTACTACTATGCGTGCATTGGAAACTTCTTTTACTGCACAAAAATTATTAAAACCAAATGAAGGCTGGACCAATATTTTTATTCATCCTCCTTACAATTTTAATATTGCAGATTCATTGGTAACCAATTTCCACTTACCTAAAACAAGTTTGCTGATCATGACCTGTGCATTTGCGGGTTACGATTTAACAATGGAAGCATATAAAAAAGCAATCAAAGACAAATACCGTTTCTTCAGCTATGGAGATGCGATGCTGGTGATATAACGGCCCCGACCCTAAAGGAAGAAATACATTTGTGTTACCGGCATACGGATTTTTGTTAAGCTGTTGTTGCGTCGCACACTTGTACTGTAAAAAATGTATGCAAATTTAATATTGACAATTGCTATGGATATGGCAATTGCTCATTTTTACTGCTGATGATTTGTATTGAAATTGATTTGTCTGCAGATATTTCATAATCATTTAAAAGTCCGACCTCCCTCTCTACCGGAGAGGGAACGAGGGTGAGGCCATTATGACAAAAACAGCAAAAGAATCGTTTATTGTAATGACAGAGTTGGTACTCCCCAACGATACCAACGTGTTTGGAAATTTAATGGGCGGTCGCCTTATGTACTGGATGGATATTGCATCTGCACTGGCGGCAGCTAAACATTGCAATTCTCCTGTGGTAACAGCAAGCGTTGATAATATTTCATTTGAGAACCCCATCAAGCTGGGTAATGTGGTGCATATTGAAGCCAAAGTAACAAGAGCCTTTAATAGCTCAATGGAAGTGCACATGAAGGTATGGGGCGAAGATATGACGCAACAATATCGTTATAAAAGCAATGAGGCTTATTACACTTTTGTAGCCCTTGATCCCAACCGTAAGCCTAGACCTGTTCCTCAACTGATTCCTGAAACAGAAGAAGAGCAGAAGTTGTTTGACGGTGCTTTACGTCGCAGACAATTACGTTTAATTCTTGGTGGCAAAATGAAACCTAAAGATGCAGCTGAGTTAAAAGCATTATTTGTTGACGAGTAAATACTACTCTTTTTATACCGCATAAAAATGCTTCTAAAAAATAGCATCAAGCTTTAAACAATGTATTCTACCTGAAAAGATTGAAGTTGTATATGCGAAGATTCTTAAACTTTCGCATATTTTTGATTTTAGGACAATAGAAGTTGCTCATGGAAAATGACGATCTCTTTAAAAAGAATTGGAAGAATTTACAACCTGCTTCGCTAAGACGATTTCTTGAACAAAAGATGCAAAAATGGATATAAGAATTACAAGAACACAAAATTCAAAACTTAAAGACATCAACTTCGACAATATTCCTTTTGGAAAATATACCTCCGATCATATGTTTGTAATGGATTATGTTGATGGACATTGGGGTGATTTCAGAATCATCCCTTATCAAGGTCTTGTACTTGACCCTCAAGCCAAAGCCTTACAATATTGTCAGTGTATTTTTGAAGGGATGAAAGCAACGATAGGTGCAGATGGAATTCCAAAATTACTACGTCCCGATCTGAATATTGAGCGTTTTAATCTTTCAGCAGAGCGAATGTGTATGCCTGTCGTGCCAAATGATATTTTTTTAACAGCCTTAAAAGTGATTACAAGCTTGGAAATAAACTGGATTCCCAAAACAGCAGGCAGTGCTCTATACCTGCGGCCTACAATGATAGCAACAGAAAGTTCATTGGGCGTAACTCCTTCTGATACCTATACTTTTTATATTTATACAGGTCCGGTTCAACCCTATTTTACCAAACCTATCAAATTAGTTACAGAACAAACACTAATTAGAGCCGTGCCTGGTGGTACGGGAGAAGCCAAAACAGGTGGCAATTATGCAGGCTCTTTACTGGCAGGTCAGTTGGCTAAACAAAAAGGGTTTGACCAGATTATTTGGCTTGAAAGTCCCGAATTTAAAAAGGTTCAGGAAGCAGGCATGATGAATTTGTTTTTTGTTATTGGTGATACAGTACTCACTCCAAAACTAAGTGGTGCTGTTTTAAAAGGAACAACCAGAACTTATTTTATTGATATTTTGAAAGAAAAAAATATTAAGATAGAAATTCGGGATATTTATATTGATGAAATTTTAAAAGCTTATAAAAATGGAACTTTAAAAGAGGCTTTCGGTTCAGGCACGGCAGCGGTGGTTTCGCATATTGCCGAAATCACACATGGCGATACTTTGATGATTTTACCAACATCACAAAATGATAATATCAGTAACATGCTTTATCATGAAATAAACGGGCTAAGAGCAGGAACTATTGAAGACAAACGCAATTGGCTAATGCCAGTACAAGTCAATATTTAAATTAACTAAAGTCAAATACAGGCTATGAAAAAAATAAATTGGAATACTATTCCGGTAGAACAGGTGAATCCGAAAATGAAAAGACAATTTATTCATGGAGAAAAAATAATGATTGCCAGGATGGAGTTTGAAGATGGGTTTACTGTACCCTGGCACTCACACGAAAATGAACAAATCACTGAAGTGATAGAAGGCGTTCTTCGATTTTGGTTCGATGATGAAGAAGAAAATCCGATTGACTTATCAGCCGGTGATGCAATTATTATTCCTGGTAATCGCCGGCATAAAGCGTTAATGATTGGCAAGGTTATAGAGACGGATACTTTTGCACCACCAAGACAGGATTGGATTGATGGCTCCGATAATTACTTAAGAAAATAAGCAATGGATTTAGGCATACAAAATAGGGTTGCACTCATCCTGGCATCAAGCAAAGGATTGGGTAAAGCCGTGGCGATGGAATTAGCAAAAGAAGGTGCTAAAGTCATTATTTGCGGTACTGATGCAGTGGCATTAGCAGCAACCGAGGCAGAAATTCAATTGATTGCGCCCAATCAGGTTGTATCGTTTGTATGTGATATTACGGATGAAAAGCAACGTAAAAATTTAGTTGAACAAAGTGTAAAAGCCTTTGGTCCTATTGAAATTTTGGTAACCAATACAGGTGGCCCTGCAGCGGGTGCTTTCGAACAATTCAATTTAGATGATTGGAAACATATTTACAATTTACTTTTTTTGAGTGCAGTGGACATTATTCAACAGGTGTTGCCGGGTATGAAAAAAAATCGTTTCGGTCGTATTTTAACTATTACTTCTGTTGCTGTAAAACAACCTGCCGACAATTTAATTTCATCAAATGCCGTTCGAACGAGTTTATTAGGTTTAGTAAAAAGCTTATCAAACGAAGTAGCCATACATGGTATTACGGTCAATAATTTATTGCCGGGTTACACTAATACCAACCGACTCGAAAGTCTAATTGAAAAAAATCCCAAAGTAAATGAAGTAAAAGAATCAATCCCTATGAAACGGTTTGGTACAACCGCAGAATTTGCTGCTGCAGCAGCATTTTTAGTAAGTGAACGAGCCAGTTATATTACGGGCCAGTCATTGGCAGTTGATGGTGGCTGGATTAAAGGACATTAAATTTTGAAGTGAGTTTAGCAGTTAACCAGCACTTGCTATAATAAAAAAATCCTGCTTCACTCAAAGCAGGATTTTTATTTGTATTAAGTATCCACTACACCACCAGTTCTTCTCTTGCTACTTTACTGTAATCATCGGCCAGTTTGCGTTGTATTTCAAACGGAACAGATTCATAATCGAGGAAATACATTCTGAATTTTGCACGGCCTTGTGTAAACGATCGCAGGTTACCACTGTAATCCTGCATCTCAGCCAATGGAACTTTAGCAATCACTTTGGTAAAATGACCTTCAGTATCCATTCCTTCAACCATGGCCCTGCGGGTTTGCAAATCACCAATCACAGAACCTGTAAGATCTTCCGGACAAAGAACTTCTACATGGTACATGGGTTCCAGTATTTGCGGATCGGCCTGTTGAAATGCCTGCCGGAAAGCCTGCAATCCTGCAATCTTGAATGAAATATCGTTACTGTCAACCGGGTGCATTTTTCCATCATATACACATACCCGAACATCCCGAACATAGGAACCTGTAAGCGGACCTTCCTGCATTTTTTCCATTACACCTTTTAAAACAGATGGAAGAAAACGCTGATCAATAGCCCCACCAACAATACAATTGTAATAAACAAGTTTACCACCCCATTGCAGTTCATGCACTTCTTTTCCACGAACGTTGAGGTCAGCAGGTTCGGGCATACCATCATACCAGGGTTCAATACGCAAATGCACTTCACCAAACTGGCCATTGCCACCGCTTTGTTTTTTATGACGGTACATGCTATCGGCGCTTCGCCTGATGGTTTCACGATATGCAATACGTGGCCTTGTAAACTTCACTTCAATTTTTTGCATGTGCTCGATCTTCCATTTGGCTACTGCTAAATGCATTTCACCCATACAATGAATGAGCGTTTGCTTTAACTCAGGCGACACTTCCACTTTTAATGTAGGATCTTCATGTCTTAATTCATGTAAGGCTGCTGCCAGTTTTTCTTCTTCTCCTTTTTTTGTGCTTTCAATAGCCATCGTTAAATTGGCTGTAGGAAAATCAATTGGCATTAATTCAATATTCTTTCCTTTATCATGAAGGGTATTGTTTACATGTGTATTTTTGAGTTTAAGCGTTGCGCCAATATCGCCAGCAGTTAATTCATTTACTGCTGTGCGTTTGTTTCCTTCCAGTACAAACAACTGGTTTATTTTTTCGGCAACACCCGTTGTTTCATTTACCAATTCCATCCCCGACTTGATTGTGCCACTGTACACTTTAAAGAAAGAGAGTTCACCCACATGCGGTTCCGATACTGTTTTGTAAACAAAAATGCAGGCAGGTCCTCCGGCTTCGCAGGCAATGGTATTACCAGTTCTTGTTTTTTGCGGAGGCATTTCATTGGCACTGGGGCATACATTATCAATAAAGCCCATCAAACGGCCGCTGCCCATATTGCGTTCGGCTGATAAACAGAATAATGGAAACAGATCATGATTGATCATAGCTTTTTTCATGCCCTCTTTGATTTCATCTTCATTCAACTCGCCTTTGTCAAAATATTTTTCCATTAACGTTTCATCATTGCCTGCCACTGCTTCAATGAGTTCTTTATGCAGATCTTCAGCTTTTGCTTTTTCATCATCGGGTATAGATAATTTTTCGGGCTTGCCACCGGCATCAGTAAACTTATACATCGTCATCCGCAGCACATCAATAATTTCATGAAAACCAGCTCCCTGCTGCCGTGGATATTGCACCACTGTTATTTTATTTCCAAAATGCCCTTTGGCTTCAGCAACTGTTTTATCAAAATCTGCTGTTTCATCATCTATTTTATTTACTGCAAAGATCATGGGTGTTTTAAACTGCTCGGTATATTCCCACATAAGATCTGTACCCACTTCTACACCATGTGCTGCATTGAGCAACATCACTCCTGTATCTGCAACACGAAGTGCGCTGATCACTTCACCAATAAAATCATCGTAACCCGGCGTATCAATAATATTGATTTTAAAACCACGCCATTTAGAGTGTAAGAGTTTTGAAAAAACGGAGTTGCCCCTTTCATGTTCCAGTTCATGAAAATCGGCAACTGAATTTCTTTCGGCAACTGTGCCGCGGCGGTTGATGATGCCTGCTTCAAAGAGCATGCACTCCGCCAATGTTGTCTTACCGGAACCGATATGGCCCAGCAAGACAATATTTTTTACGTGTGAGGTATCAAATTCTGCCATAACAATCGTTTTTATAAGTGAATAGAATTATCTTCTTACAAACTGCTTGTAAGAACCATTGATACTGGATACCAGGAACGGATGGAATTAATGGGTGGTTGTAAATCCGGGAAGTTATTCTTTATGCTTTACTGATGCATCTTAAGTCCTGTGCTTTGAATCCTGAAGCGCTTCAATTATGCTTTAGCGGTAAAATTTGTAAACTCGTTTCGAAGTTCGTTTAGTGTATGTTCAAGTATTTCATACTGACTATGCAGTTCTTCGTGTTCGTGTAATGTTTCATCGGAGAGTTGACCATTGGTTGCAGCATATTCTATTTGCAATCGTCGGTCGTGTGTTTTGATGGCTTGTTTCAGATCATGAATATTGATCTGCTGAATGTAGAATTGATTGTGATAGTGTTCAACTTCGGTAAGAACTTCTTTGTCGTTTTGTCCGCTGGCCATTAGTTGTAATTGATCTCGTAACTGGCCCATTTCGTTACGATAGGAACGCAGATGCTCCCTCCAGGAGCTGCATTCCCTGTTGAGCTGTGTTGTGTCTGTTGAAACCATGGGAAACTGTTTTAATAGTGAATAAAAATTGTTTCGTCAAAGACCTACTTAAATTTAAGCACTTGTTTTCATATAACCTACCTTTCTTTTCATTTAATACCCACAAAAAGAAAGCTGTTATTTTATACAAAAAACCCGGCTTTGAACGTTATTTTCGCACTTAAGAAATTTCTATGAAACCAACCCAACTACTAACTGTCCTTGCCCTGATGGGCAGCCTTGTTCTTCAGGCTCAGAAGCAATCAGTTCTGAAACCCCGTTTATTCTCTTACAATATCAGTTTTGCTGACTATGACCTGCCAAAGCAGATCAAGGACTCTTCGTTCAGTAAAGCCTTTCAACAAAAAGAATGGTACAAACC
>JAYUTS010000041.1:0-4316 GCA_043754995.1 Chitinophagaceae bacterium | reverse complement strand
TAAAAAAATGCAGGCCGTTCCGTTAATGATCATACTCCTGTTGCTCAGCTCCATAGATCTCTTATCAGTTGGTAAACGATACCTTAATGAAAATAATTTTGTTGACCCCACTGATTTTGATAATGCATTTGCAATGACAGATGCTGATAAATTGATTAAACAGGACAAAGGTTATTATCGTGTGTTTAATACCACTTCTGATTTTGTAAATGAATCGGTTACTTCTTATCATCATAATTCAATTGGTGGTTATCACCCCGCTAAATTGCAGATCTATCAGGATATCATTGAGAACCAGATTGCAAAAAACAATATACAGGTGCTGAATATGCTCAACACAAAATATTTTATTGTGCAGAATCCGCAAACGGGTGCTCCTGTTGCACAAATGAACCCCGGTGCTTTTGGACCAGCCTGGTTAGTGAAGGGAATTAAATATGTTGCAAATGGAAAAGAAGAAATGAAAGCATTAGATAGTGCCAATCTGCGTGATACAGCAATTATACAAACAAAGTTCAAAAGCTTCATCACAAGTGACCCTGTTTATGATTCAACTGCAAGTATTCAGTTGATTGAAAATAAGAACGACATCATCAACTATGAATCAAAAGCAAACAGTAACCAGTTTGCTGTGTTTAGTGAAGTGTATTACAGCAAAGGATGGAATGCATTTATTGATGGCAAACAAGCAGAGATTGTAAAGACAAACTATGTTCTTCGTGGATTGCCTGTTCCGGCAGGAACACACAAAATTGAATTCAGGTTTGAACCTCAATCCTACAAGACGGGCGACACCATTGCATTTATTGCTTCACTCCTTGCCTACCTGATTGTAATTGGCGGATTGTTCATGACCTGGAAAAAAAGCAGGCAGGTTTGATGATGAAGAACGTTTTGAATATTGTCTCCTATCCCTATCTTCCTTATTTTTCGGGTGGACAAAAACTCATTGCACAGTTCAACCAATACCTCGGTGAGCAATGCAGTTTGCATGTTGCAGGAACATCAGATAACGATTCAACATTCGCTAAGAATTATACTTTTCATTCTCTGCTAAGTAAAAGCAGGCTGCGTTATGCAGACCTCCGTTCGTTTTTCAGATTGAAAAAACTCATCACAGATCAACAGATCAGTACAGTTATTATTGAACATCCCTATTTAGGCTGGCTGGGATGGTTGCTGAAGAAAGCATGTAAGATCAAGCTCATCGTTCATACACATAATATCGAATATGAACGTTTCCGGACTGTTGGCAAAAGCTGGTGGCCGTTATTAAAATTTTATGAAGAATGGGTATTAAAACAGGCAGATGCTGTGTTCTGTATTTCAGAAGAAGACCGAACATGGATGATTGAAAAAATGGGGCTCTCTTCCGGGAAATGCATCCTTGTTCCTTATGGAATTAATCAACAACAAAATCCCATAGATAAAAAAGAAAGCAAAGCATTGGTTTGCGTCAAACATGGCTTTGATCCATCGCATCAGCTTTTACTTTTTAATGGATTGCTTGATTATAAACCCAATCTGGATGCATTGAAAATAATCATAGAGCAAATCAATCCACTGCTTTTACAATCAACCATGCAGTATAATATCTTAATTACAGGAAAGAGATTACCTGCGGAACTGAACGAACTGAAAGCATCGAATAAGGATCATCTATTTTATGCCGGTTTTGTAGATGATATTGACCTGTACTTTAAAGCAGCCGATCTTTTTCTCAACCCTGTGCAAAGCGGTGGCGGGGTAAAAACAAAAATGATTGAAGCCATTGCACTCGGAACAACGGTTGTTTCAACGGTGAGCGGTGCGGCAGGAATAGATAAAACGGTATGTGGAGATAAACTGATAACCGTTGACGATAATGATTGGACCAATTTTGTAAAAGCCATTGTAGAAAACAGTGATGCTGCTTCACCCACTCCTGATGCCTATTATAAATCTTATTACTGGGGTAATATTATCAGAAAGATTCTTCCTGTACTATCCTAAGGATTTGGCTATTCAGCTTTTGAATTGCTCATCAGCAAGGCTTCTACAAGCTCAGCCTGACAGCTAATTACAAGCTATGATTTTGTTGCAACAGGATAGCTTAACCCATCTTTCAATCCCTGTACAAGTTTTTTTCGTCCTTCTTTATTAAATCGCAGATAATAAAAGATGCGTGTAAAAAATGTGTAGCCAATAGCAAAGTATTTTAAAAACCCTGTAAAGTTTTTCCGGATAAAATACAGTTTGTTGCGGTTGGAGTAATAAATATAAAATGTAGAATCAGTTCCGGTTGATGAAGATACTTTATGCAGAATTTCAAGCGATGGCTCGTAATACAGCCTGAACCCGCTTTGAACGGCCCTAAATACAAAATCAGTATCGTCATAATAAGCAAAATACTTTTCATCCATCATCCCCACTTTTTTAAACACACTGCTTTCTATAAGCATAAAGCAGGTAGGTGCATACGTAATGTATTTCCCAAGATTATATTTTTGATCATCCGGCCGATTAAACCCATAATGAATACCCAATGCCCTCCACTTGTTCATATAGCCACCTGCCATCCATATCTTCCGGTCGTTGTAATAATAAATTTTAGGAACAACAATGCTTTCCCCTTCATTCACACAAAGTGAAAGCATATTGCTGAACACAAAGTCCTGTTCCATTACAATATCATTGTTGAGCAATAAAATATGGGAGCATCCATCAGCAAGGGCTTGCGAAATGCCAATATTATTTCCTTCTGCCACACCAACATTGCCGGTATTGCGGATATGTTGACAAGATGTAATTAAATGTTCGGCAAGACACTGATCAATGATGCTGTTGGATTTGTCATTCACCGAATTATCAACCAGGTAAAGGATATAGTCTTTGCAGGTTTGACGTGCAATGCTTGTAAAAAAATCTTCCATCACCACATCGCTCTTATATAAAACGGTTACTAAGCCAATTGTAGCCATAAAATTTATTTCAGTAAACCTTTTTCTTTCATTTCATTAATGGAATCTTCGTATTTGCTGGTTGGGATTTGCTGTGCATTTACCCAATCAGTAAATTTTTTTAGGCCTGCTTTAAATTCAACTGCAGGTTTAAACGAAAGTAAGTTTTCGATTTTTTTGATGTCAGCAAAATTATGACGTATGTCGCCCAAACGGTAATTGCCTGTAATCTGAACCGGAACCTTTGCATCATACAATTCCACCAATAGGTGCGCAACTTCTGAAACAGTTGTAGCAACACCTGTTCCAACATTCAATACCTGCCCGTTAGCTTCTTCTTTTTCAATGCCAAGAAAAGTGGCTGCAACTACATCATCAATATAAACAAAGTCACGGCTTTCCTTTCCATCTTCAAAAATGTTGATGGGCTTATTGTTCATGATCAATGTAGAAAAAATAGAAAGGATGCCGGTATAAGGATTGCTCAGCGATTGCCCCGGTCCGTAAACATTCTGATAACGGAATGCAACAGGAGCAATTCCCAACGATGGACAAACCGTCATCAGCATTTGCTCCTGGTTATATTTAGTGATACCATAAACCGATGATGGATGTACTTTCGATTCCTCATCTGTTGCTGCTAATTGCAAAGGTTCTGTTGTACCGGCATAACTTACTTCAAAATTTCCTGCATCCATTTGTTCTGCAGATCTGTGTGAAGGATAAACAACACCCAGTTCTTTAGACAGATACTTTCCTTCTCCATAAATGGCTCTTGAAGAAGCAACGACAATTTTTTTCACCGATGTTTTATTGTTGGCAAGAATGTCAAGCATCATGGCTGTTCCGCCAATGTTGGTATCAACATATTTGCTGATCTGGTACATCGATTGCCCGGTGCCTGTTTCAGCAGCGAGGTGTACAATGATCTCATTATCGCCGATTGCCTTTTTCCAGTCTTCAACTGATGTAACAGAACCCTTCATAAAATGCACTTTGTTCTGGATAGACTGATACAAAGGAGAAGTCTTTTCCGGATTGGCACCATGTATCTGCTCCGATAAATTATCCAGTACCGTTACTTCATAGTTATGTTTTAATAAATGCAAGGCAAGGTTTGAACCAATAAACCCTGCACCACCTGTAATTAAAATTTTATGCTTACTCATGATGTTCTCTTCAAATAAATTGTCCTTCCTGGTCTGTTTTGCACCATTCTTTTGTTTCAAAATTATAGCGTTTGATCACCACTGCAGGTGAACCAACTGCAACACAATAGTCAGGAATATCTTTTGTTACAACAGAATTACTTCCAATAACACTGTGCTTCCCAACTCTTGCGCCAATGACACAAACATTTTCACCTAACCATGCACC
>JAYUTS010000040.1:0-10071 GCA_043754995.1 Chitinophagaceae bacterium | reverse complement strand
ACATTCCAAACTCCGTACCTGCATACAACAAGCCGGGGCGTTTATGATCTGCACGCATGGCTCTTGTGAAATGCATTTTGTTGATGCCGTTGGTGATCTGCTTCCATGTTTTACCATAGTCTTCTGTTTTGTAGATGTAAGGCGTGTAATCATCTACCTTATATCTTGTGCCAACAAAATAAGCAGCACCTTTTTTAAACGGATCAACATCCACACAATTCCACATCATCAATTTCGGTACATCTTTGGGTGTTACATTTTCCCAGTTCTTACCTCCATCTTTACTTACGTTGATCAATCCATCATCACTACCTGTCCACAATAAATCTTTTTCAATAAAACTTTCTGTAGCTGTGAAAATGGTACAATAGTACTCAACGCCTGTATTATCCTGTGTAATGGGGCCGCCACTTGATTTTTGTTTGGTTTTATCATTTGTTGTTAAATCAGGCGACAAAGCTGTCCATGTTTGCCCTTCATTTTCTGTTGCAAACAATACATTACCTGCAGAGTATAATTTTTTAGGATTGTGTGGTGAAAAGAAGATGGGGAAGTTCCATTGAAAACGATACTTCTGTACATCTGCGCCAGCACCCATTGGGTTATCGGGCCACACACTGATGGCACGGTTCTCTCCTGTTTTATGATCGAGTCTTGATAAATAACCACCATAATTCCCACCATATACAATATCAGGATTGTTAGGATCGGCCACAACATAACCACTCTCTGCACCTGCTGTTGTTTCCCAATCCTGCTCTGTAATGCCAACTCCATTTGTTCTGCTTTTGATTCTTACTGTTGAATTATCCTGTTGTGCACCAAGAATACGGTAAGGAAAACTATTGTCAGTTGATACACGATAGAACTGCCCTGTTGGCTGATTCATATAGGTGCTCCAGTTGGCGCCGGCATCAAAACTTACCTGTGCACCACCATCATCTGCAACAATCATACGATCACCATTCTCCGGATCAATCCACAGATCATGATGATCACCATGTGGTGTTCTTGAACTTTGAAAAGTGCGTCCGCCATCACGGCTACGCATAAAATTTACGTTGGGACAATACACGACATCCGGATTTTTTGGATCAACAAACACTTTTGTATAATACCATGCACGCTGGCGGATATTATTATCGCTGCTCATCAGTTGCCATGTTTCACCTGCATCATCACTGCGGTATAATCCACCATTGGCATTTTCAATAATGGAATAGATACGTTCCGGGTTACTTGGCGCAAATGCAACCCCAACGATTCCCCATGTTCCTTTCGGTAATCCTTTTTTTGCAGAAACATTCGTCCATGTTTCACCGCCATCGGTTGATTTATATAAACCACTTCCTTCGCCACCGCTTTCTAAACTATACGGTGTGCGGATCACACGCCAGGTACCTGCATATAATGTAGAAGGATTACCCGGCTCCATTACCAGGTCGGCAGCACCTGTCTGGTTGTTTACAAACAATGTACGCTTCCATGTTTTTCCTCCATCAGTTGTTTTAAACACGCCACGTTCTTCATTAGGGCCAAACAAATGACCAACTACAGCTACCCAAACAATATCAGCATTACGTGGATGAATAACAATGCGGATAATATGTCGTCCATCTTTTAATCCAATATTTTTCCAGTTGCGCCCACCATCTTCACTTCGCCACATACCACCTAATCCTTCACTTACGTTACCACGCATGCTGTTCTCACCTTCGCCAACATAAATCACATTTTCATCACTGGGTGCAACAGCAACAGCTCCAATAGATGAGCCAAAATATTTATCACTGATATTTTTCCAGTTATTACCGGCATCACTTGTTTTCCACACACCGCCACCTGTAGCACCCATGTAAAAAGTCATTTTGTTTTTGTAACTGCCGGCAACGGCTGCACTGCGTCCACCACGGTATGGACCAATAGAACGATACTTTAATGTACCATACACTGCCTCTTCGCCTGATGAAACCGGTGCAGGAGTTGATACTTTTTTTTGTGCTGAAGACAGGAGCACACAGAACAATATGCCCGAAAGCATTGCAATTTTTCTCATACTGATTGATTTAGAATTTTGAATGTACGAAGGAATGAGCTTCTTATAAAAATTCATTCTGTCAATTTGATGAGCGGAATCATTGCTTGTTGAAATAAGTGAATGCCCTTCTGCATATTTTTTAAAATAATTATCATCATCCTTATTCAAACGGCATATAATTTGACAAGCAAAAAAAATCTTTCTTTCATGCTTCATCCTTGTTATTTGCCTTTCATCAGTACATTATGAAGTATTGGTAACAGGTCTTGTATAAATCAGACAAGCTACTTTCCGTCAATCAAATTTATTTCAAACATGCATGCAACATTTTTAATTTCATGGTTACTTTAAGTAAAACCTTATCATCAATAGCAATGAAACAACTAACACTTCTTACCCTTTCTGTATCTCTCAGTTTTTTGTCGTTTGCACAAACAGAAAAACCTGTTCCCAAACAATTACCTGCCAAACGAACAACGCAAACGGTAGTGATTGATGGTCTGTTGAACGACAGTGCGTGGCGTGATGCGGCCATTGCAACAGACTTTATTGAATTCCGGCCCCAGGTTGGTGCAAAGGAAAATGAAGAAAACAAATCGGTTACCTACCTGATGTATAATGATGATGGTATTTATTTTGGAGGGTTTTTATATGAACGAACCAAAGACAGTATTGCAAGAGAGTTAAAAGGAAGGGATGGTTTTGGAAATAATGATTTCATCGGGATCACTTTTGATACTTATCACGACAACCTGAATGGTTTTGGATATTTTGTTACACCGCTTAATGAGCAAATGGATGCAAAACAAGCACCTAATCAAAATGGGAACAATGAAGATTTCAGTTGGAATGCTGTTTGGAAAAGTGCAACGGTGATTCATGATAATGGTTGGAGTTTTGAAATGTTTATTCCTTACGGTGCTATCCGATTTGGAAAAAAAGAATTACAGGATTGGGGATTGAACATCACCCGAAGGCGGCAAAAAACAGGGCAACAGTATATGTGGAACCCTATTGATCCGAATGTGAATGGTTTTTTAACACAGGAAGGTTACTGGACAGGTGTAACCAACATAAAGCCACCGGTTCGTTTACAGTTTTCACCTTACTTTTCTGTTTATGCCAACCATTTTCCATTTAACACGCCCGGTACAAAAAATTTAACCAGCCAGGTAAATGGAGGGCTCGATGTAAAGTATGGCCTTAACCAGGCATTTACATTAGATGCTACATTGATTCCTGATTTTGGACAGGTCCAAAGTGATAACCAGGTGCTGAACCTTACACCATTTGAAGTACGGTTCAACGAAAACAGGAATTTCTTTACAGAAGGAACGGAGTTGTTCAGCAAAGGAGGTTTATTCTATTCAAGGAGAATCGGAGGCTCACCTATTCATTATTATGATGTGCACAATTCTGTTTCTGCCAATGAAAAAATTATCCGGAATCCATCCGAATCAAAACTCATTAATGCATCAAAAATATCAGGCCGTACACAAAGCGGATTGGGAATAGGTTTTTTAAATGCCATTACCAAAACACAATATGCCACTGCCGAAAATACAGTAACCAAAGAACAACGCAAGATTGAAACAGACCCTTTAACGAATTATAATATTCTGGTGTTGAATCAATCATTAAAAAATAACAGCAGCATTTCATTGATCAATACCAATGTACTGCGCAACGGAAGTAATTATGATGCCAATGTAACTGCCGCCCTTTTTGACTTCAATAACAAAAAGAATATGTGGAATGCAGGTGGCAAATTTGCTATGAGTCATTTAATTGGATATTTACCCGGCGGTAAAACACAAAGAGGTTATAACCACAATATCTACTTTGGTAAAACAAGCGGTCGTTTAAATTTTAATGTGTGGCAGGAGTTGACTGATACAAAATACACACACCGTGACCTTGGCTATTTTACCAACAACAACTATTTAGATCATGGATTTTGGATTGGCTACAAATGGGTGCAACCCAAAAATTGGTACAACCGCATTTTTTTAAACAGCAATGGAAGAGTAAGTAAATTATTAACGCCTTTTGAAGGTGTAAGAGAAACTTTTCAGAATGCTAATCTTAATTTGAATGTAGAAGTACAAACAAAAAAACTTTGGTGGGTTGGGTCATTTACGGGTTTCAATGCCAGGCAGAACGATTTTTATGAGCCGAGAAAAACAGGCAGGTACTTTACACGTAATGCCAGTCTTGCATTTGGCGGATGGGTAAACAGTAACACAGCAAAAAAATATTCCTTCTTCTCTGAAGTATTTACAAGGCGGATACTCAATTTTTATAACGCCCAGGCTGTAGATTTAACCATTGGTCAAACCTTTCGTTTCAACAGTAAGCTTTCAGTATCACATCGCTTAGGCTATATGCCAAGGTTTAACAATATTGGATATACAACTATTGTTAATAACGATGTTATTTTTGGCCGCCGCAAAATCAATACCATTGAAAATATTTTGACCCTGAAATACAGTTTCACCAATAAAATGGGGCTCACTTACCGCATGCGTCATTATATAAGTACAGTTGATAACAAAGAATTCTTTACACTGCAAACAAATGGCTTATTGGTATCAAATAACAGCTTTACTGCAAACATGAACCGTAATGTAAATTTTTTCAATATTGACATGGTATATACCTGGCAGTTCGCTCCGGGTAGTTTTTTAAACATTGTATGGAAAAATTCTGTTGTTACTTTTGGTGATATTATTGAAAGGGACTATTTCAAAAACGTTGGCAATACAATGGAAGCAGATCAGAATAACAATCTTTCTTTGAAAGTCATTTACTTTTTAGATTACCTGGATATTAAGAAATGGGGAAAGAAGAAATAATTAAAGTAAAGTTTGATACCGGTAAAGCCATTCTAAAGAGGACACTCTGCCTTCTCCCTATTATTTTTTTATACTGAAACCCCCATTAATAATACTTTAAAATAATATGTAATCATTTTAAATAGCTAATTATTGCTTTTCTAAGATCTTCTTGTCCCTTCCATCTTCCATTAAATCTCCCTATTACTTCTAAATTTTCATTAATTAAAATGAAGGTAGGTATGGCATATACCCCAAGTGAGTTCTGAATTGTTTTGTCGGTATTATCTACTCCATGATGCCAAATATTTATATTGTCATCGTATATAGCCTTAAGCCAATTATTTTTACTTTCATCTATTGAAATACTTAATATTGAAAACCCGTTTGAATTGAACTCAGCATAAAGTTGTTTTAAATAGTCTGAATTTTTCCTGCAAGGAAAACACCAACTTGCCCAGAAATCTAGTAAAATTATCTTTTTCGTGGCAAATAGCTTTTGTAATGAAATCGAGTCCCCATTATCAGATAGAAAACTAAAATTTTTAATGATTGCTCCTTTTTGTGATACTTCTGACAGCTTTATTTTTATTAAAAGCTCTTTTCCCTCAGAAGTTTCCTTTAGTTCCAAATCAATTTTAGAAAAGTATTTCAGAACAAATTCATAAGGAAGACTTGAAAAATGAAAATTTAAACGTTTCACTGCCTTTATTGAATTATAATTCTCTTTTATGAATATTGTATCATTATTAAAAGAGGTTTGACGAATATCGACAGGCTCATTTAAACTGCTATCTTGCGCTGTCAGCCAAAAACAGTTTATAATAAAGAAGCATAGTAAAGCAATTCTATTATTTTTCATTTGTGACTACTTTATAATCGATTTCATTTAAGGAAGCTTTATAACTTGAAGAGCTTTCTTGCATTTGATAACCATTTACAAAAATAGTGGGTGTAAACTCAATCTTCACTTCAATGCACCATATGTTCATAGCCTTTGATGAGGAGTTAGAGAACGATTAATTTTTAACCGGTTTATTTACTTCGGGTCGCTTCGGCATTTCTTTTTGAATAGCTTCCATTACTTTCTTTTCAAACTGTTGCTTCAGTTGTTCATTCTTTTGTTCTGCTTTGCTTATCTCGACTTTTAAAGCTTCTACTCTTTGTAATTGAAGATTGCCTGGTTTGGATTCCTGCCCAACCACTGCTGTATAAATATCACTGATATTAGAACGCAGGCGTTTGAGATCAGCGGTACCTTTTACAATTGGTGGCACCAGGGTTAAACGAAACTCTTCCAGTTTGTTCCAGTAATCCTGCAACAGGATTTTCGTTTTGTTATTCTTGGTTGAATCAATATGTTTTTTTAACATGCTTTGTGTTGCAAGAACACTATCAACCAGTTTTGCAAGGCGTTCATTCATAGCAAATAATTCCATCCCCGTTTTGTACTGCAGCTCTCTGTCAGCAATAGTGAAATCTTTATTCTTCGGATCATGCAACATCTTTACAACCTGCGTATATTCTTTTCCATTTACTTTCATCTTAATGGTGTAATCGCCGGGCAATACCTGTGGTGCAACAAAACCTGCCTGTTCAAACTGGTTTCCTCCTTTTGCTGTTTTAGGTGGAGTGCCACGCTGATTCCAGATAACCTTGTTATATCCTTTCCGGTTGCTGGGTGATAATTTTTGTAACAACTTTCCATCTTTATCATACACTTCCATCAATATATTATTTGCCCGTTCTTTGAGATAATACTGAACAGGAGTAATGGTAGTTGGTAACCCGCCATTCCAATCGCCACTTGAATTAGGGAAGCCGCCGGCATATTTTCCCATGGTTAATGTGATAGGTTTGTTATTCAGCATCACCACATCCTGACTAACTACTGTTGTTGTAATATTCCGCATGGGCGAAATATCTTCTATAATAATAATTCCACGGCCATGTGTTGCCAATACCAGATCATTTGTTTGCTCCTGTATTTTAATATCTCTTACCAATGAATACCAGGGAATATTATTTTTCATCCGGAACCATTCAGCACCAGCATCAACACTGGCAAACAATCCCATTTCAGTTCCGGCAAAGAGCAAATCTTTATTAACGATGTCTTCCTTGATCTTATGAGCAAACCCCGTAAACTCTTTGCTTTCAAATTTCTTCCATGTCTTGCCCATGTCCTTACTTACAGCAATGTATGTTTGATGATCGCCATACATATGATTATCAAAAGTTGCATACACAACATTTTGATCATACTGCGAAGGTTCAATACTGCTCACCCATGTTTGTTTCGGAATACCAGCCGCTGCATAATTAGAAGCAACATTCGTCCACGTTTTACCGGCATCCGTTGTGTATTGCAGGTTACCGTCATCCGTTCCAACCCAAATCATGTTTTCATTAACAGGTGATTCTGCAATAGTAAAAATGGTGCAATGATTTTCAGCACTTGTAACATCCATACTGATGCCACCACTTTTTTCCTGTTCCTGTTTGCGTTTATCATTCGTCGTTAAGTCGGGAGAAATTTTTATCCAGTTAGTACCACGGTCCGTACTCTTAAATAAATACTGGGCACCGGCATATATATTTTTTTTATTCTTTGCGCCAATTACTAACGGTGTGTTCCAGTTGTAACGGAGTTTTTCATCGCCTGCGGCCGCTTGCGGCTGAAAAGCAACACTGGTTCCGTTCTTAATATTTACACGGTACATATTGCCACCCTGGTATTCGGCATAAACAATATCTGCATCAAAGGCATCGGGCTGTGTCCAGAAACCATCACCACCAAATACCGGTTTCCAATCGCCATTCAATACACCACCCGGTACAGCACTTGGTGCATACCAGCTTCCATTATCCTGCAAGCCGCCAAACAAACGATAAGGTTCCTGGTTATCTGTACTTACATGATAAAATTGACCTACCGGTAAATTGTTACAAAACTTCCATGTAGCGCCACGATCTAAACTGAAATACACGCCGCCATCTGTACCTACATATAAAATATTTGTGTTGTTGGGGTTAATCCATAATGCATGATGATCGCTGTGTACCCATCCGCCATCATTGCTTGCATCAGCAAAAGAAAAACCCCCATCACTTGAATAAGAAAAAGAAGTTGCAGGGCGATACACTCTCTTAGGGTCTTTCGGATCTATCTCCAGCGTTGAAAAATAAAATGGACGGGATACAATATTCTGTGTGGCGCTTTGCTGTTTCCATGTTTCGCCGCCATCAGCAGAAATATACAAGCCTGTGTTTTCACTTTCAACAATGGCCCATAAGTTTTGCGGTGCTGATGGCGCCAATGCAATAGCTACACGACCGAATGGTTTTTTCGGTAATCCACTACTCAACTCTTTCCATGTTTTTCCTGCATCGGTTGATTTATAAAAACCACTTCCTGTTCCTCCGCTGTTAAAGGCATAAGGCAAACGTCGGAACTCCCAACTTGTAGCATATAATACATTTGAATTTGTTGGATCAATCTCTACATCTGCCACGCCTGCTTTATTGCTGATGTATAAACTGGTTTCCCATGTTTTTCCTCCATCGGTTGATTTATATAATCCACGATGTTTACTATCACTCCAGAGAGGACCCGGTGCTGCTGCATAAATAACGGATGAGTTATTGGGATCAACCATCACTTTCGAAATATGTTCGGTACTGTCAAGACCAATCTTTGTCCAGTTATCACCGCCATCTGTTGATTTATACATGCCATCGCCAATGGAAACAGAGTTGCGCATATTACTTTCGCCTGTACCTGCATAAATGATCTTTGGATTTTTTTGATCAATGGCAATTGAGCCAATGCTCTGAATATATTTGTCGAAAATGGGTTTGAATGATGCTCCTGCGTTGGTGCTTTTCCAGATGCCTCCACCGGCAGTACCAATGTAAAGTGTTTTTCCATCGCTGTTAACACCTGCAATATCAGTAATGCGGCCGCTCATGGTGCCGGGCCCCACATGTCTTGCTTCCATCATTCCAAAAGTGGAGGAGTTGATCTGCGCAACAATACATGTATTGCAGACAAACAATAATATTATTGCTGATAAGATTTTTTTCATAACAAGGTTTTGATTTGAGAAAAAAACCCCGACGTTTCAGTCGGGGTTGGTATAAGTTACAGGATGCTGATTATTTAGCTGGTTTAAAAATTGATTCGTCGATGGCTTTATTCACTTCTACTTTTAAAATGGATAAGTCAGCATTAAAACCCGGCCCAAGTGGAACCGAAATGCTCATTGGAATAATAATTCCTTCGGGCAATTTCTGAAAATTACTGAAGCTTGTAGCAAATTCAACTTCCTGGCCATTTGCTTTACGAACAGTAATTGCTTTTACCAGGTTATATGTTTTTGCATCAAAAAACAAAGTTTCGGATCGGCCGCTCTTCAAGGCAATTTTTAATTTAAAGCATTCTGTTCCATCTACATCTTCTTTACCAAGCGACTCAACAGAATGGCCTTTTGTTTTGTAATCAACTAAATTGCCTTGTACATCAAGATCGGTTTGGCTTTCTTTTACATCATCTGCTGTCATTGCTTCGGGTGTAGTTTGGCCCTGGAATGGCATAAAGTTCCATCCTTCTATTGCCGTAAGAATCTGGTAACCGTTCATTCCCATTAAAGTAATATCCTGCCGCATTCCTTTGTTCTGTAATATCGTGGCTACTACCGCAACTTCGGCTCCATTGATAACCATAGAACCCGTTTGCACTATGCTGTTTACTTTCTTCCAGTTATCTGCACCACCAATGGCTTCAATGTGTTTGTTCACTACTTCATCGGCTGTTTGTGCTTTTACTGTTGTAAGGCTGAGAGCTGTAACTGCTATCAGACTCAGTAATTTCAAGGTTTTCATTTGTTTTTTTTTAATTGATTTTAGTTGTTCTGTAAACTGGTCGCAAAGAAAAGAAAATTGTTACAGTTGCCATCTGATTTTTTTGATGAACAATTGTACCACTCCTCACTTTAACACAAAATTGCCTTATAAAATTAAGACAGGCAGCGGATTGATTTCTACCTCTCATCCCTTATCTTGAACCCTTTATTGAATAAATTCAATTGCAAGAGGCTATGTTTACTTTTAAGGTTGCAGGGAATATCGTCAATATTTTTTCAAAAGAAATTTTTTTGGGCGAAGTGCTTGTTGAAGATGCAAGGATCAAATCGATCA
>JAYUTS010000039.1:0-4335 GCA_043754995.1 Chitinophagaceae bacterium | reverse complement strand
TTAAACGAGTTATAAATTAATATGCTTCTTGGGTGTAAAAATATTTAGATTTTTATAAACTTATATTTCTACTCAAACGCTTGCATAGTTTGAATAATCCTTTGCTTCTAAAATGGAAGAGCCCGATAAAAACTCATCTGCCTTCCGTGCACATTCCCTACCCTCACTGATAGCCCAGACTACTAATGATTGTCCACGACGCATATCGCCCGCCGTAAAGACTTTATGGATATTTGTTTGATATGTTTTTTCTGATGCTTTTACATTTCCCCGCTCATCCAATTCAACGCCGAGTTGCTCCAGTAACCCAACATACTGCGGATTGACAAATCCCATTGCCAATAGGGCCAGTTCGCAAGGAATGATCCGCTCACTTCCTTCTCTTTCAACAAAAGAAGCAGGGCGGCCATTCTCACTGCTCTTCCACTCCAGGTCAACAATTTTTATTGCTTTCAGATTTCCCTGTCCGTCGCCAATAAATTCTTTGGTAGCAATGGCCCATTTACGATCAGCACCTTCTTCATGTGAAGAAGAAGTTTTCAATGTCATTGGATAGGTTGGCCAGGGCATAAAAGATGTGCGGTCTTTTGGGGGCATGGGCATCAATTCAAACTGTGTAACAGATGCAGCTTTGTGCCGGTTGCTGGTACCTACACAATCGCTGCCTGTATCGCCGCCACCAATCACTACCACATTCTTTTCCGTTGCAAAAATATCTTCGGTATAAATATTACTTTCTATTGCTGCATTAGCCAATGGATCGAGCTGTGCATTTCGTTTGTTTTGTTGCTTTAAAAATTCCATCGCAAAATGAATGCCTTTCAATTCTCTGCCCGGAATTGTAAGATCTCTTGGTACAGTTGATCCGCCTGCCAAAACAATTGCATGATACTCTCTGAGCAAATCGTTCACACTTACATTCACTCCAACATTAGCATTACATCTAAATAGTACTCCTTCTTCTTCCATTAATTTAATACGACGATCAACCACCCATTTCTCCAACTTAAAATCCGGAATACCATAACGCAACAAACCTCCGGGCCTGTCGTCTCTTTCAAATACTGTAACAGTATGACCTGCATAATTCAATTGTGCGGCTCCAGCTAATCCTGCCGGTCCGCTGCCAATCACAGCAATTTTTTTACTGCTGCGTTTGTTGATTTTTTTGGGTTGAACAAATCCTTTGTCAAATGCAATTTCAATGATATGCTTTTCTATTTCTTCAATAGCGATAGCCGGTTGATTAATACCTAACACACAGGATGTTTCACAAGGTGCAGGGCATATTCTTCCGGTAAATTCAGGAAAGTTATTGGTTGATGAAAGAATATCATAAGCTTCCTTCCATTTTTTACGGTAAACAGCATCGTTGAACTCAGGTATAACATTACCTAAAGGACATCCGTTATGACAAAACGGAACACCACAGTTCATACAACGACCGCTTTGCTCATTGAGCTTTTCATCGCTATAACGATTAATAAACTCATTGTAGTCATTCACCCTCTCTTCCACTTTTCTTTTGCCGGGAAGCTCTCTTGTAAATTCTATAAATCCAGTTGGTTTACCCATGAAAAATAATTTATCGTTCGTATCTGTTATTTTATTACACTTATTTTTTGTGCACTCTTTACTAATGCTTTTTTGTAATCGATCGGGAACACTTTTACAAAATGACGCAACTGATTTTCAAAATCGCCCAAAATAAATTTGGCAACAGCGCTTCCTGTGTATTCAAAGTGCTTTTGAATCATTTGTTTTAATTCTGCAGCATCTTCTTCATCTACCGGGTCAAGGTCTACCATTTCTTTATTGCAGTTGGTTGAGAATTTTTCCTTCACATCATACACATAAGCAAGACCACCGCTCATACCTGCTGCAAAGTTTCTTCCCGTATCTCCAAGTATCACTACTCTTCCACCAGTCATGTATTCACAACCATGATCACCCACACTTTCAACCACTACATTTGCACCTGAGTTACGCACAGCAAAACGTTCACCTGCCTTACCACGGATAAAGGCTTCGCCACTTGTAGCACCATAAAATGCTACGTTACCAATGATGATATTATCCTCTGGTGTGTAGGTGGCTGACTTATCAGGATAGATGATCAGTTTTGCACCACTCAATCCTTTCCCAAAATAATCATTGGCATCGCCTTCCAGTTCAAGTGTTACACCATTCGTATTGAATGCTGCAAAACTTTGTCCGGCTGTACCCTTGAATTTAAAATGAATGGTATCCTCCGGCAATCCTTCGCTGCGATATACTTTCGTGATTTCATTAGATAGAATTGTTCCTGCAGTACGATCTGTATTTTTAATTTCAAATGAAGCTGTTATTTTTTCTTTTCTTTCAATCGCCGGTTTTGCTGCTTCTAATAATTTCCAATCCAACACATCAGCCAAACCATGATCCTGCTCTTCGGTACAATACAATGAAGTGTAAATTGAATTCGGTTCTTTGTATAAAATGGGCGACAGATCCAATTTGCTGAACTTCCAGTGATGGATATTTTCACGCATCTGCAAACTATCAACCTGGCCAATCATTTCATTCACTGTTTTAAAACCTAGTTCTGCCATAATCTCTCTCAATTCCTGTACTAAGAACCTGAAAAAATTAACTACATGATCTGCATTACCTGCAAAACGTTTGCGTAATTCAGGATCCTGTGTGGCAACACCAACAGGACAAGTATTGAGATGACATTTACGCATCATGATACAACCTTCAACAACCAATGCAGCCGTTGCAACACCCCACTCTTCAGCACCCAACAAAGCAGCAACTGCAATATCACGACCGGTTTTCATTTGACCATCGGCTTGTACAACAACACGACTGCGTAATTTATTTTTCACCAATGTTTGATGTGTTTCAGCTAAACCAAGTTCCCACGGCAACCCTGCATGCTTGATAGATGACACCGGAGATGCACCTGTACCTCCATCATGTCCACTGATCAATACTACATCGGCTTTTGCTTTGGTAACACCGGCAGCAATGGTTCCAACACCGGCTTTACTTACCAGCTTCACATTAATTCTTGCTTTACGATTTGCATTCTTTAAATCAAAAATTAATTGTGCCAGATCTTCAATAGAATAAATATCATGATGTGGTGGCGGAGAGATTAAACCAACACCAGGTGTTGCATGACGAACTCTTCCAATCCAGTCATCTACTTTATGACCCGGTAATTGTCCACCTTCACCAGGCTTTGCACCCTGTGCCATTTTGATTTGTAGTTCATCTGCTTCAGTGAGGTACAAACTGGTTACACCAAAACGTGCAGATGCAACCTGTTTAATAGCACTACGCATACTATCGCCATTTTCTAACCGATCATATCTTTTTTCATCTTCACCACCTTCGCCGGTATTACTTTTGCCACCCAACCGGTTCATGGCAATGGCCAGTGTTGTATGTGCTTCCCATGAAATGGAACCAAAACTCATAGCACCAGTTGCAAATCGTTTGAAAATATTTTCAGCAGGTTCTACTTCATCAATGGTAATTGCTGGAAGATTCCGTTTAAACTCAAATAAACTTCTGAGCGTTGCTGCCTTCTCACTCTGATCGTTAACATGTTTTGAATATTTCTTGAATGTTGCATAGTCATTCATCTTCGTTGAATACTGCAACAGGTGAATAGTTGTTGGATTAAATAAATGAAATTCTCCTTTCCGTTTCCATTGATAAATACCACCTACTGACAAACGATTAACCGGAATATCTTTTTTGCTGAAAGCAACATAATGTTTTACCAATGCTTCTTTTGCAATTTCTTCCAATCCAATTCCCTGGATGCGGCTCGTTGCACCTGTAAAATATTTATCAACTACTTCCTGGTTTAAACCAAGTATTTCAAATATCTGTGCACCCTGGTACGACTGTAATGTAGAGATGCCCATTTTAGAAAACACTTTCAGTAACCCTTCGCATATTGCTTTGATATAATTGGTACGCAATACATCCCAGTCAAGTTCTGTTTGCAAAGTTCCATTCACTTTCATGTTGCGGATGGATGCCAATGCCAGATATGGATTGATAGCCGTAGCACCAAATGCAATTAAACATGCAAAGTGATGTACTTCCCACACATCACCAGCTTCCACTACAATCCCAACCTGTCCACGCAATCCTCTGCGGATCAAATGATGATGTACTGCTGCTGTTGCCAATAAAGATGGAATAGAAGCATGATCACTGTCCACTGCACGATCACACAAAATCAACACTTCAAATCCATCATGCACGGCATCTTCAGCATACCTGCACAAACGTTCCAGTCCTTTTTTTAATGAGTCAGGTTTACCATCGGCC
>JAYUTS010000038.1:0-28442 GCA_043754995.1 Chitinophagaceae bacterium | reverse complement strand
GGGTTGATCCAGATGGATTGCTCAGCAGTATTTGTTGTTTGCTGTGCTGATGCTGCTCCGGCAGAGAAGAGGAACAGCATGAAAAACAGCATCTTGGTGGCTGTTTTTTGGATATGTAATTGTTGAATGATGAACATAACAATTTTGTTTATGATTAATCTAATGGAATACGACTGATCTCATTCAGTTCCTTCTTATCTGCTTTGATCACCCAAATTAAAGCGACACAGAAAAAAATAAAAAAGATGAGAAAAGAGCTGAGGCCATAGATACTGATGTTGCTGATCTTTTCGAGATAGTGAATAAATTTCATTGCTTAATTTTTTTTGATTGTGTTTATTGTGTAACAACCGGTTCAGTTTTCTTTTCGGCCTTGATGTCTTTGCCCAACCGTTGCAGGTATGCGATTAATGCAATGATCTCTTTATTTGCAGGCGTTTGAATTTTATCAATTTTTAAATTGATGCGGATACTGTTGGCCTGGCTCATCAACTCTTTGTTGGCTATTTTATCATAACCAACAGGATAAGGAACACCCAGTGTTTGCATGGCCCTGATCTTTGCTGCAGTTACTGTGGTATCAATATTATCATCAAGCAACCAACCGTATCTGGGCATAATAGAACCGGGCGACATCAATGATGGCTCCATCATGTGATTGTAATGCCAGCTATCGGGATATTTGCCACCAATTCTTGCAAGATCAGGTCCTGTTCGTTTGCTTCCCCATTGAAACGGATGATCATATACAAACTCACCTGCTTTTGAATACTCACCATATCTTGCCACTTCATCTCGAAAAGGACGAATCATTTGTGAGTGACAGGTATAACAACCTTCACGTACATAAATATCACGACCCTGCAATTCAAGTGGCGTATAAGGTTTAACACTTGCAATAGTTGGCACGTTTGATTTAATAAGGAAGGTTGGAACCAGTTCAAGCACACCGCCAATAACAACAACAATGAGGCTGAACACCAGTAAGGTGGCAGGTTTTCTTTCAATCCATCTGTGCCAGTATTCACCTGCATGTGAAGTATTTTTCACAAGAGGAGCAGCTTCGGCAGCTTCATTGGGAATAAAAGTTCCCTGCTTCGCTGTTTTATATAAATTGTACACCATCATCAGTGCACCGATGATATAGATTGTACCACCAATGCTTCTTGTAATATACATGGGTATGATGCTGGTAACGGTTTCAAGGAATTGAAACTTGATTTGACCTTCATCTGTAAATTGTTTCCACATATCGGCCTGTGCAAAACCAGCCCAGTAAAGCGGTACAGCATAAATAATAATACCGATGGTTCCCAGCCAAAAGTGATTGGTAGCTAATTTTTTTGAATAAAGCGTTGTGCCCCACATCCTGGGGAATAACCAATAGAGAATACCAAAAGCCATAAATCCATTCCATCCCAAACCACCGATATGTACATGTCCTACAATCCAATCAGTATAGTGAGCAATTGCATTTACACTTTTTAAACTTAACAGCGGACCTTCGAAAGTGGCCATACCATAACAGGTAATAGCTACAACAAAAAATTTCAAAACAGGATCTTCACGTACTTTATCCCAGGCACCACGCAGTGTAAACAAACCATTGAGCATACCGCCCCAGCTTGGTGCTATGAGCATAATACTGAATACAACACCTAATGATTGCGCCCAGTCGGGTAATGCAGTATATAATAAATGGTGAGGGCCTGCCCATATATAAATAAAGATGAGCGCCCAAAAGTGAATGATGGATAAGCGATAGGAGTAAACAGGACGGTTCGCTGCTTTTGGCAAAAAGTAATACATTAAACCAAGAATAGGAGTGGTGAGAAAAAATGCAACTGCATTATGACCATACCACCACTGTACCAATGCATCCTGCACACCTGCATACCAACTGTAGCTTTTTAACAAACTAAACGGCAATTCAAATGAATTAACAATATGCAGCATGGCAACCGTTATCCACGTAGCAATGTAAAACCAGATAGCAACGTATAAATGACTTTCTCTTCTTTTGAAAATAGTTCCAAACATATTGATGCCGAATACCACCCATATCAATGTAATGAGGATATCAATGGGCCATTCTAACTCGGCATATTCTTTACCGGTTGTATAACCAAAGAAAAGGGTGAGTGCGGCCAGTACAATAATGGATTGCCATCCCCAGAAATGCACCCAGCTCAATTTGTCATTGAACATTCTTGATTTGCACAAACGCTGCAAAGAGTAATAGATACCCATAAACATAGAGTTGCCAACAAAAGCAAAAATGACAGCATTGGTATGAATGGGCCGGAGACGGCCGAACGTTGTGCCCGGATAGTCGAGTGAAATGGCAGGATAATAAAACTGGATGGCTACCCATAATCCGGCAAGCATTCCAACAATACCCCATGCAGCCGTTGCAAAGGCGAAATACTTTACAATTTTATTGTCGTAATGAAATTTTTCTATTTCCATAAGTTCCTGTTTGATGATGATGCGTTGATTTTTTTATTGATTACTGCAGATGATTGGGTTGGCTTAACCGGTGGGGAATCATCAAATAAAATTCTGAATGGAGGCGATTGTTCATCATCATACTGGCCGCTTTTAACACTCCATATAAAAAAAGCCAAAAACAAAGAAGCTACGCTTATACTTGCGATGAGTAATACAATGATGACTGACATAAAGGGTTGATTTTTTCTGCTGTAAAACTATCTTTACACAGGTAGGCGATAACTGACGGAAATCAGACCGGGCATTGATTCTTGTCAAATACCGGTGATCAAAATCAGCAATCGCTCATTTCAGCCCGATATATTTTGCATAACAGGTGGTTGAAGCATAAGTGAGTAAAATAATACTGATGGAACTCGCAGGCATCAGGATTGCGGCAATCAATGGCGACAGTACTCCCTGTATTGCAAAGGTCAAACCAATGACATTGTACAGAATGGAAAAAGCAAAACTGGCAAGTATAATTTGTTTGTTTGCTTTTGCCAGGCGAAGGAATAACGGTAGTTGAAATAGTTTGCCCGCTTCAATAATACTATCACTGGCCGGTGTAAAATTGTTGGTGCTTTCTGTTACTGCTATTCCTGCATTGCTCTGTTTCAAGGCACCTGCATCATTGAGTCCATCACCAATCATGATCACGTTATCGCCCAATGCCTGCTGCTGTTGAATATAGGCCAGCTTATCATGCGGGGTTTGATGGAAAAGCAATTGAGTTTGTTTACCCATAGCATGTTTCAATGTTCTTTTTTCACTTTCATTATCACCGGAGAGTACAGATATTTTGTATTTCTTATGTAATTTTTTTATTTGAGTAAGAAGATCAGGACGATAATGATTACGGATGCTGTAATAACCTTTCACTTGTCCATCAATTGAAACATATAACGCACTTCCTTCGGGTTGATGTATTTTTTCGCCGGTAACAAAATCACATGATCCGATTGAAATGAAATGGTTCTGCACAAAACCCTGAATGCCTTTTCCGGGCAATTCAGTATAATTTAAAACAACACTGTTATCTGATTTGCCAAGCCATTTGCACAGTTCTTTACTCAACGGATGATTACTTTGAGCTGCCAGAGCTTTGATCCATGCAGCTTCTTTTTCGCTGATTGCTTTCCCAATGAAATAAATATCCTGTTTATCAGTAACGGTTAGTGTTCCTGTTTTATCAAATACCAGGTGGTTGGCATTGGCCAGTTCTTCAATGGCCTGGGCATTACGTAAATAAAATTTATTCCGGCTGAAAATACGCAGCACATGCCCATTGGTAAATGTATTGGAAAGCAATAATGCACAGGGACAGGCAACAATTAAAATGGTGGTTACCACATTCCATGCCTTACCGGCATCATACAAACTCCAGTAACCTGCAGCAGCAAGGGCAATAGCAAAAACAATCCAGGTAAAGTATCGACTGATGCTGTTGACAAAAGAGAATTTTTTCAGTTCTGGTTTTTCATCTTTGTTCCAGAGGTTGGTTAAATAACTTTGAGCCACTTCTTTCATCACCAGCATTTCAATATTACTGCCGGTTTGTTTGCCGCCTGCATACAACAGTTCACCCATTTCTTTCAGTACGGGTAATGATTCACCGGTAACAAAACTGTAATTGATCAGTGCATGCCCCCTTGTAAGTAAACCATCAACAGGAATAAGTTCTTCGTTATGTATTAAAATGGTATCACCTGCTTTTAAATCAGGTAATGCCGTTGCAATTTCTGCTCCGTTTTTTAAAACTGTAACAGCAATGGGGAAGTAAGAAGTATAATCTCTTTCAAAAGAAAGTTGCTGATAAGTTTTTTCCTGTAACACACGGCCCACCAGCATAAAGAACACAATACCGCTCATTGAATCAAAGTAACCGCTGCCGGTATTACTCAGTACTTCATATACACTCCGGCCGAAAGTCATGATGATGGCTAATGCAATTGGTGCATCAATATTGAGATAGTAATGTTTGAGGCTTCCCCATGCACTTTTATAAAACGGCAATGAACTGTACAATAAAACCGGTATTGATAAAATGAGATTGAAATAACGGAATATGGATTGCAGACTTTTTTCTGTTTCTTCCAACCCAAGGTATTCAGGAAAACTCATGAGCATGATGTTGGCAAAACAAAAACCGGCAACTCCCAACTGGAAAATAAGACTGCGTTCAATTCTTGGTTTTGTTTTTTGCAGATTTTGTAAACTGATGTATGGCTCATAACCAATGCCGGTTAATAATTCTGCTATCGTTCTCAGTTTAGTTGACTGGTGATTAAAGATGATATCAACTTCTTTGTTACTGAAATGAACTCTTGATGAAATAATATCGCTGTTGAGCCGGTGCAGATTTTCAAGCAGCCATAAACAGGAGCTGCAATGGATCTGCGGCAGATAAAATGTTACATGTGTTTGTTCATCATTGCGGAAAGAAGTCAATTGCTGTTGCATCTTTTCATCCTCTAAAAAAGAAAATTTGTCTTTACGGATTTCAATGCGTTGATTGATACCGGGATTGTTGTTGAGCGTATAGTATTCGCACAGATCACTTTGATTGAGGACCTGATACACGGTTTTACAACCCTGGCAACAAAACTGTTTATCGCCCAGGTTAATTTGTGATGTTTCACAATCATCACCACAATGATAACAGGTAATTGCCTGCCTGGTTACTGTGCTCATAAAATGAAACTGCAAAATAGTTTGGGCCGGGGCGTAAATTTCTGATGGCTGTCATTCACAGCACTGATGATGCTCAACCATTGACAATGAGAAATTCAAAATTGTTTGATGGGGAATAGTTATAACTTGGTAAATATGTTACTTGGCAATCAATTTTCTGAAACTTCAGTTTACAGTATGCACAATAAAGTGGAGTTAATCAGGGGTGGTGCTGATTACTTTTTATTGTTGTGCCGGCTGATTGATAACGCACAACACAGCATTCATTTGCAGACATATATTTTTGAGCATGATGAATCCGGAATTCAGGTTGCCACCGCTTTAATGAAGGCGGCACAACGTGGGGTGCAGGTTTATATTTTGCTTGATGGGTATGCTTCACAGGATCTTACTGATGAATTTATTCAGCAGCTCAAAGAAAATGGCATTCATTTTCACTGGTTTGAGCCGGTTTTTCGCAGCCGTTATTTTTATTTTGGCCGAAGGCTTCATCACAAATTAGTTGTAACCGATGCATTGCATAGTTTGGTGGGTGGTATGAATATCAGCAACCGTTACAATGATATCCGGGGATCAAAAGCATGGCTCGATTGGGCTTTGTACTGTGATGGTGAAGTAAGTGCCGGGCTTCATAATTTATGTGTTGAATTCTGGAATAGATCGGGCTGGAATAAAAATAAAAAGCTGTTACAACGAATTGAAACGGCAAAGCGAATCCATACAAAGGAATGTTTGATAAGGATCAGACGCAATGATTGGGTGCGAAGGAAAAATGAAATCAGCCGCAGCTATCTTGAAATGTTCAGGAAAGCAGAATCACATATCCTCATGATGTCGAGTTATTTTTTACCCGGTAAAGTCTTTCGTAGAAACATGATGAATGCTGTAAAACGTGGTATAGCAGTAAAAATAATTGTTGCAGGGCCCAGTGATGTGGCCATCGTTAAACATGCAGAACGGTTTCTCTACAGATGGATGTTCAAAAATAAAATTGAATTATATGAGTACAAGCCAAATATACTCCACGGAAAGATAAGCACCTGCGATGGAAAGTTTGTTACTGTTGGTTCATATAATATCAATAATATCAGTGCTTATGCAAGTATTGAACTGAACCTGGATGTGCAGAATATTTCTTTTGCTGCAAAGGTTGAAGAAGTGCTGGAGAAAATAATTTCGGATGATTGTGTGCGTATTGCTGAGAAAGAATTTGAACTGCACAACAGTTTTATTAAACGCTTATGGCAGAAAATATGTTACGGGATTATTCGTATCGGATTTTTCCTGTTTACTTTTTACTTTAAACAACGGGGTTAATTTCCCCTGATTCGTTTTAATAAATAAAGTACTTCCTGTTTATTCCATCCGCTAAAACGACCTCGTTGTACCACCAGTTTATTATTTTCAGGAAACTGGAGGAAATAATGAAATACAAATTTTTCTTTTGGATGTTGCCAGCCCAATATTTGGCCGAAACGCAGATCATTAAATATCACCGTATCCTTCCATCTTTCCACCACATAAAACTGCTGTGAAAAAGTTTTCAGATTTTTGATGTCTGCATAATTCTTAACAG
Source organism: Chitinophagaceae bacterium (assembly GCA_043754995.1). Taxonomy (GTDB): domain Bacteria; phylum Bacteroidota; class Bacteroidia; order Chitinophagales; family Chitinophagaceae; genus Lacibacter. The sequence goes on along the minus strand of JAYUTS010000038.1, from coordinate 21,682 downwards.
GCTTAAGTAAAAAATCGTTACGGGGAAAATATTCAAACTGCATATTGGGTTTTGTATCAAATACTGATCTGAAACCAACGTAATACCCGCTGTCGTTACCCGTTACTGCAAACCACAACAAATTATTGAGCGGGGTGGGTGTGGTAAAATATCGATCATGCGGGATGTTTTGTTTTACGATCATCTCTTTCACTTCCTGGTCAATGCTTACTTTATTCATGGTGCAATACATGAGGTACAGGAGCGGCAGAAATATTCCAAACTTCCACCAAAAAACCCTTTGCTTATTTGTACGCCGAAGAATCATTAACATTAAAACTGCAATGCCCGGCCAGATAGAAAAGAATGGATCGGCCACATAAATAACATTAAAAGAAAAACGTTGATGACTAAAGGGTTCAAGCCAGCCAATACCATAGTTATTAAAAGCGTCTAAAAAGAGATGCAGAAATACTTCAGCAGCAAAAAACAGGGACCATTTTTTAAAATTTGTATCATGAGGTCGGTGCAGGCGGTCTGCTACAACGGCAAAAAGAGGCACAATGATTAAAGCAAACAGGATGGAATGTGTAAACCCCCGGTGTACTAATAAATTTTCAGAAGTACTTAGCCAAAAGGAAGCAATAAAGTCTATATCAGGAATACTTTGTGCCAATGCGCCCCACAACAATGCTTTTTTGCCAATCTTTTTTTCAAAAAAAGCTTCACCTATGCATGCGCCCAGAGCAATATGAGTGAGGGAGTCCATCTGTTGCTAAAGTTACAGGTTCATACTTTAGCAGCTTGTGCATTTTAACAAACGTTGATATTGCAAAATCTAAAAATTCTGTTGTTCAATAACATTCTTATGGTTGTGCATTTGATTTTGTAATGGAACATGAACTGATGCCAAACAATTTATACAAAGGACAAAAGCTGATAAAGCTGGTGAGTACCAAAATAGCGGCAGTAACAACCGCAACAGTACCCCATGTACCGGTAATAATATGCTGAAACCAAAGCAGGGCCAATACGCCAGCAAGAACTAAACGGATGATTCTGTAGGTAGTACCTATATTCTGTTTTATATGCTTTCGGTTTGAATGTTTACAATATTGCATCTGCTGCAATTCAAATGAAAGGATTCTTCTTTTAAATCATTTGATTGTGTAAAGCTAAATCTGCCGGCACCCCATGATATGATCATGATTGCATTGAATGATGATCGTTGTCACATGGAACTGAAAAAGAGGCTGTCTTAAAAGGTATTTATTGCCGGGAAGGCAGGAAGCCGGAAAGAAAACTTTAATTGAAATTCAATACTCACCGTCTTATCGCCTTACCGGCATCTATACCAACATTAACTTTTGAGGCAGCTTGTCTTTAAACAATCATCCATTAAAAATTTATTTATGAGCTATGAATACAGGCAAATGATGATTGGCAATTACTTCTGAAATAAAACTTTTTTTCATCAATTGTGAAATGGCAGATCTTCCAAAAGCACCTGATATCAGCATTGCTCCTTTCCTGTTTTCCATCCAGGTGCCGAAATATTTTTCAGGCGGCATATCCAGCTTCATCAGGGTAAGATCACTAAAATGTCTTGCAGCCAGTTCTTCTATATTCACCTGTTTAGGGAATTCAATTTTTTCATCATCATGCGCATACACAAGCAGGGAAGGCATTTTACTCAATTCAGGAAACAGGTAGGCAAACTGTTTAATAGCGTAAACAGAAGATCCGCTGCCATCATAACTGAGGATAAAGGTTTCAGGAAAATTAAACTTTTCAGGCACTACTATTACAGGGCATTCTGAATGATGTAACAGATCCTGGAGATAGGGATTGATACTGCCGCCCATGTTTTGATAAAAAACTTCGCTCCCGATAATCAACAGATCAGCAAATCTTGTTTCTTCTTTTAATTCGGGTAAAGCAAAATCAAAAGAGTCTTCATGCACCCTGTACTCCATTCCGTTTTTCTTGCAGAGTGTTTCAAACTTTGTCATATTTTCCTGCATCAGATCGTTATTAGCATCCTCTGCTAATGGAATAAACATCGGGCCGCTCATACTATCGGCATAGCTCCATAAATTAGATGCCTGTGCCTGTGGCAAAAAAGCGCCCACCACCAATACTTGCTGCAGGTCATTTAATTGACGTGCAAATTCAAATGCGCCAGTTGAAAAACGGGATCCATCAAATGCCAGTAAAATCTTTTTCATTGTTTTTTTTTTAATGGATAATGTTGCTTTGTTACACTTACAAAACCCATACTAAAGTAACCTTCGTAATGCAAAGGTCATAATTTATGTTATAAAGAGTATGATTATAGAATGTATAAAAAATGATTATTGTCAGGAGGCAGCAAAGAAAACAAAAAAGCGAAGACTGGATGCTTCGCTTGTAAAAGTGCCCGGGACTGGATTCGAACCAGCACACCCTTTCGGGCACCACCACCTCAAAGTGGCTTGTCTACCAATTTCAACACCCGGGCATTTATTTTAATTTCTTCAAAAATTCCTTTCCAATTCCTGATTTCAAATATTTTTCTCTTTCTCTTGCTTCAACTCTTGTATTATAAATCTCAACATAAATCAACACAAATGGTCTATATGATTTTGTACTCCTGTTTTCACCCTTATTATGTTCGTTCAGCCTTCTCTCCAGATTACTTGTCATGCCGACGTATATATAATTCCTTAACTCACTTCTTATGGCATATACATTGAACATCGTTAATCTCAAAGTGGCTTGTCAACCAATCCTGCCTGCCGGCAGGCAGGTTCAACACCCGGGCATTAAGGGCAGCAAATGTAAAGTGCCTGCCCCACCTCATCAAATTTTTTTTACTGTAGGGCGGGAAAAACGGAAAGTGAAAAATGCAGCTTGCAACTTAAAACTATTTCTTCAATACAATCCTGAATGTTGTTCCTTTTCCCAACTCCGAATGTTTTACAAACAACTGCCCTTTATGATATTGTTCAATGATTCGTTTGCTAAGCGAAAGACCTAAACCCCATCCCCTTTTTTTGGTTGTGAAACCGGGTTTAAACACACGGCCGATGTTTTGCGATGCTATTCCTTTTCCCGTATCGGTTACATCAATAATGATTGTTTGCTCTTCCTCTTTCATATCCACAATGATGGATCCTTTTCCGTCCATAGCATCTAACGCATTCTTTAATAAATTTTCAATTACCCAATCAAACAAAGGCATGGAGATAGGCGCAATCATATCCCGATGTTGAGCTTTTACTGCAAGCTGCACTTTGCCAGTAGCCCGCTTACGGATATACTCTGTCATTTCTTCTACCTGCTTTACTACATTCTGTTCTTCTAACTGCGGGGTGCTACCAATTTTTCCAAACCGGTCGCTCACCAACCGCAACCTTCTCACATCTTTTTCTATTTCTGTTGCAATCTGTTCATTGCCTTTGGCTTCTTTCAGCATTTCAACCCAGCCCTGTAAGGAGGTAACAGGTGTTCCCAACTGGTGAGCTGTTTCTTTGGCCATGCCTGCCCACACCTGGTTTTGTGTTGATTTGTTTCTTGCCTGTAAAGAAAAAATGGTGATGATGATAAACAAGGCTACAATCAATAATTGAACAATAGGATAGTACTGCACCTGTAACAATAAAGGCGAATGCCCATAATAATATTTATTATAGAGCAGGGGCTCTTTACTTACTTCAAGAATAATAGGATTGTTTTGAGTTTTAAACAACTTCAGCCTGCTTAACACATAACCGGGATCTGCTGCCGCTTTGGTTGAATCAATATTGATGAAACTTACCACGCTGTCTTTCTCATCTGTTTCAATAATGGGGATGCTCTTTTGTTCATTGCGGATGAGCGATGGCAGTTTGGTATCTGCATCAACAGGGGCATTAATCAAAAATTTTCCGGCTTCCACCCATTGCTCAACTTTTTGCCGTTCGTCTTTTGCAATCTTAGCAGCAAGGTAGTTGGAGTAAAAGATGGTTCCTGTTACGATACCTATTGCAACAAGTGCTAAAACTGTTCGCCAGTTAAAATATTGACCAAGCATGCCCTAATTTAGACAAGGTTTGGCTGCCAACTGCTATTTTTGAAAAAATATTTATCCCACTTGCTTCATCAACCATCTGTTGCGATTGTTATTTTAAACTGGAACGGAAAAAAATTCCTGCAACAGTTTCTTCCTTCTGTACTGGCATCCACCTATCAAAACAAGCGGGTGATTGTTGCAGATAATGCATCAACCGATGATTCCATTGCCTTTGTGCAGCAACATTTCAAAACAGTGGAGATATTGACAAGTAATGAGAATAATGGATATGCCAAAGGCTATAATAATTTTCTCAGGCAGGTGCAGGCAGATTATTATGTATTACTCAACAGTGATGTGGAAGTGGAACCAGGCTGGATTGAACCTGTAATAGAGTTAATGCAGGCAAATGAATTAATCGCTGCCTGCCAACCCAAGATCCTTTCTTATCACAACAAACATTTATTTGAGTATGCAGGGTCAGCCGGTGGCTGGATTGATACATTGGGCTATCCTTTTTCAAGAGGAAGGGTATTTGATGTGTTGGAAGAAGACAATGGACAATACAATGATGCAGTTCCTGTTTTTTGGGCTAGCGGCGCTGCTATGTTTATCAACGCAAAAATGTTTCATGAACTCGATGGATTTGATGAGTTCTTTTTTGCACACCAGGAAGAGATTGATCTTTGCTGGAGGCTTCAACGCAAAGGATACCTTATATATACATGCCCGCAATCCATCGTGTATCATGTAGGTGGAGGAACATTGCCAACGGGCAGTTCAACGAAAGTATATCTCAACTTCCGCAACAACCTCATCATGATCTTTAAGAACATGCCAGCCTCACAACTCATTTGGAAATTGCCCTTACGCATAGCCCTTGATTCAGTTTCGGCCTGGAAAGAATTATTTTCGGGCAAACCCGGCTACTGGAAAGCTGTGCTAAAAGCACATATTGCTTTTACAGGATGGTTATTCAGTAAAAAGAAAACCAGTAAGAGTGGGTATCCTGTTTTGCAGGGCGTTTATAAAGGAAGTATTGTGTGGCAGTATTTCATCCGTAAAAGAAGAATTTTTTCTGAAATTGTGAAGCGCAAATAACTGCTGTTTCCAATCATCCCTTACATTTGCAACTGAAACCGAACGAATATGGCACAGGAAATCATTGATCAAAAGCATAAAGATATCACCGGCAACTGGGTAACCTCTTCCCGTTTTTTGTTTTATATCCAGATATTTTGCATAGCGGCTTTTTTATTGGGGGGCTGTTATAAATTATATACCTACGGGTATAAAGGAAAGCCCGATGTAGAAGTGCCGGAGAGTACCTTGTACAATCCCAAGTATAAATAATACCAGAATATTTACTGTTATATTCCCTTCCTGTTTGGTGAAGGGATTTTTTTTATCAGAAATATGTGGGTGAGATTTTTGCCAATTAGCATGGCTTCTTTACATTTGCACCCCGATAGTTCTTTTTCAAGCGGAAGTAGCTCATTTGGTAGAGCACGACCTTGCCAAGGTCGGGGTGGCCGGTTCGAGCCCGGTCTTCCGCTCAAAGTCCCCCGCTGAGGCGGGGGATTTTTTTTCACCTCTTTAGAGCCTATTGGTTGAATTGATAGACATGCCCCGGTGGTGGAATTGGTAGACACGCAGGACTTAAAATCCTGTGACCCGCAACGGTCGTAACGGTTCAACTCCGTTCCGGGGCACAAATAAAAAAAGCAACGTTTTTCGTTGCTTTTTTATTAAATATAGTTGGGTTGCTGTTCTTAATTTAACTGCTGCCAATTCACTATTCACTTCTTCATTCATACCTGTACGTAATATATCCCATCAACTCCTTTTGTTTACTGTAACAATTCTCTCTTATTTTCAATCCCTGCGGATTGTATTGATACTTCCAGATAACATAGTTACTGCTGCCTGCCTGTACAGAGATCATTTGGGCAAGTAAGGATTGTTCATTGTATTCATAAATATAATCCGGTAATAATTTCTGCACCCGGTCATTAAAACGTACAATATCAGTTAACCGTTTTTGTTCATCGTAATAATAATACCATGCCTGTGTTTCTACTCCCTTACTGCGCCATCTTTCTTCAGCCACATTTCCTTTTTCATCAGCAGAAAAAAATACTTCAATTGTATCAGTATTGTTTTTAATGCGGAGCATTTTCATAGGGAAGCCACTTGAGTCATAGGTCCAGTATCTTTTTTCAATTTCTTTTGTTTGATAAGCATAGGCTTGTGATACCGATTCCACAGCAACTAATCTTCCTGCAGCATCATAGGTATAAGATGAAACATTCAAAGTTGTATTGGAACTATCGGCACTGCGGGTGAGCTGGCCTTTAAAATTAAACTGGCTGTTGAGGACAGATTGCAGTGTTTGAACTGTTTGGCTATATGTTTTAATTGAGTTATAAGAAGGCGATACTTCCTGGTAGCAAATAAATTGATCAACAGGTTCGCCTCTTGCTTCAAAAGAATGGAGGATCACTTTTTTGATCTTATTGGCTTTATATTGCTTTAATTGATCTGCAGTTTGTTTGGTGCTGCTGATGTCTTTCTGGTAAAACTGGCTGAAACTGCAAAAGGGGATTGCAAGAAATACATACAGGATAAATGGAAAATGTGTGGTATTCATGATTCTGTCAAAGATATTTTTAATGAACTAAAAACTTTGCCAAAGTTCAAAACTTTATCAAAGTTGACACCGATTTTCTATTTTTAGCAAAACTTCGGCTACATGTCGCACGGAAAAGCCCGGAAAGAAAAGAATTGTTTAAACTGTAATGCAAGGGTATTTGGCAGGTATTGCCATGTATGCGGGCAGGAAAATGTGGAACCCAAAGAAACCGCATGGGGCATGGTAGTACATTTCTTTAATGATATTACACACTTTGAAGGGAAGTTCCTCACGGCTATCCGTTATCTCTTATTCAAACCCGGGTTTCTTACGGCTGAATATTTCCGTGGCCGGCGTGCCAGCTATATGAATCCTGTGCGGATGTATGTCTTCAGCTCGGCTTTTTTCTTTATCATTTTCTTTAGTTTTTTTTCTGGTAACCAAAATATGGCCGGCGTGGTTAAAATAAAAGAGTCAACGGGCGGATTGAAAGTAAGTACTTCGAAAAAAAATAAATCAGCAAGAGAAGAAGCATTAAAAAATGCTGAAACAAAAGAAGACTCTGCTATTATTAACAGCATCTTGCCCGGAGATACGAGTGGCCGGTTCAAGAATAATGACAGTACTAAGAAATGGGCTAATAATGGGTTGTTTTCCCGCAACGGGAAAGAGTACAAAACAATGGCGGAATACGATTCTGTTCAAAACAGTTTACCAAAAGAAAAACGGGATCAATGGTTTCAACGGATGGTTACAAGAAGACTGATCATTATTGTTGAAAAATATGGCGGCGATATGACGAAATTTAATAAGGCCCTGCTGGATCATGCACGGCAATCATTACCTAAAATGCTGTTTATATCGCTGCCTTTATTTGCGTTGATCTTATCCTTATTATACATCCGCCGGCAACAATTTTATTATGTGAATCATTTGATATTTACCATTCACCTGTTTGTATTTGTCTTTTTGATGTTGTTGCTGAACTTCACGAATAATAAATTCCTTGCTTCAAATGGATGGGGAACATTTATCAGTGTAATGCTCTGGACCTATATGTTCATCTACCTGTATAAAGCCATGCGCAGGATGTACGGGCAAGGACGGTTTAAAACAATTGTGAAATACCTGTTGTTATTATTTTTTGCACTTATCCTCAACAGTTTTCTCTTTGTTGCTTTGTTCTCTTATTCCTTTTTTAATATCTAATATATGAATGAAAAAAATGTACAGGATGCTTTTGTTCGACTTGTAACCATTATGGATGAGTTGAGAGAAAAATGCCCCTGGGATAAAAAGCAAACCATTGAAACACTCCGCCCTTTAACTATTGAAGAAACCTATGAACTGGCTGAAGCCATCACTGAAAAGAACTGGCAGCATATTAAAGAGGAGTTAGGTGATCTCATGCTGCACCTTGTCTTCTATTCAAAAATAGGAATGGAGCAGCAACAGTTTACCTTAACCGAAGTGATCAATGGCGTGTGCGATAAACTCATTGCACGCCATCCGCATATTTATGGAAATGTAAAAGTGAATGATGAAGAAGATGTAAAACGAAATTGGGAAAAGTTGAAATTACAGGAAGGAAAAACATCTGTACTCAGCGGTGTGCCCAAAGGATTGCCATCAATGGTAAAAGCCATCCGCATACAGGAAAAAGCAAAACAAGTTGGTTTTGAATGGGACAATAAAGACCAGGTATTTGAAAAAATTGAAGAAGAGATCAATGAGTTGAAAGAAGTGGTACAGGCAAATGACCAGGATAAAATGGAAGAGGAGCTGGGCGATGTGTTTTTTTCATTGGTTAATTATGCACGGTTTTTGCAGATTGATGCCGATCATGCACTGGAACGCACCAACCGTAAATTTATTCAGCGGTTTACACAAATGGAACAGGAAGCTGTAAGTGATGGAAAACAATTGGTGAACATGAGTCTTGAAGAAATGGACAGTATCTGGAACCGCATTAAAATTAAAAACAGGCAAGCATAATTATTTGTATTGAACCACATTAAAACCATCCGCCGCTTTTTTTATAAAAATGGATTCCTGCTGATATTGGCAGGATGGTTTCTTACATTTTCTTACCTGTTTCAATATTACTGGTCGTACAGCTCTGCACCGGCACAGGTTCAAAAAACATTGCAACGCACCATCAACAACCGGGAAAAGGATTTTGAAAAATTACTGAACGACACGGCTTTATTACAGAGTTTAAATAATGATACATATAACAAAACCTCTTTTCAGCAATTATTAAATAAAGATTACTTCATTTTTGTTGCATCCGAAGGAGCCGATGGTTTTCAAACACGCTTCTGGAATACACAAACTATTTTGCCGGGTGATGAATTATGGCAACGGGCCGATGGAGTTTGGTTTGAACAACTCATCAACGGGTATTATACAGTGTATAAAAAAACATGCCCGTTAAAAGATGGCGGCGCCTGTTTGGTAATGGCATTGATTCCTGTTAAGTGGAATTATTTTGTAACGACCAACTATCTCAGTAACAGCTTTGCTTATTTAAATGGAATTGAAAAATATTATTCCATCAGTGATGCAGTAAGAACAACACTCGAAGTAAAAAGTAATGATGGCACCAGCCTGTTCTGGTTGAAAGAGCAAACCAATTTTCCGCAACCATTGAACTGGGTTACTGTTATGCTGCGGCTTGCAGCCATGTTTTGTTTATTGTTATTGATGCATAAAGCAGCAGCAGAGCTGGCAATGAAGCGATCATTTGTAACTGGATTGTTGTTTCTCATGGCATGCTTACTGCTCATTCGCAGCATCAGTTATTTTTTTCCGGTGCCCTTGAATTTACGTCAGTTCAATTTGTTTGATCCTGCTATCTACGGTTCCAACAATGTACTCAAGTCGTTGGGCGATCTGCTCATCAATTCTTTTTTATTGCTGTGGATCCTCTTATTCATCAGGCGATACAGTAGTACTGCAGCAGTTGTTCGGTTCAACGTAAAACCAACAACGGCGCTGGTATTTACATCCCTGCTTATTTTTTCGCTCACCATTTTGTTTGGTAATATTGTACGCAGCCTGGTAGCTGATTCACAGATCTCTTTTAATGTTACCAATTTCTTCAGCTTAAGTGTGTTTAGTTTTGCAGGCTTTTTTGTTTTAGGAAGCCTTGCCTTGAATTATTTTTTACTCATTGACTGGTTGTTTGGCTTTTTTAAAACCTACACCCGCAATAAGCTGAAAATACAGTTACTGTCATTAACCATCATTGGGTTGGTTTACATTACTGCTACGTTCAACGCCGGTAATGTAGTGTTTCATTTATGTTTACTGGGGTGGTTGTTACTCATCATTGTATTGCTCAGCAACAGTAAAGTCGATTTCAGATTTCTGCCTTCGGGCGGCAGAAATATCTTCTGGCTGTTTTTCTTTTCCATTTCATTAACGCTCTTACTCATTACCGAAAATGCGCAGAAAGAATGGAACGACAGGTTACGCATGGCAGAGAAGCTGAGTCTGCAAACCGATCCTTCGGCTGAAAACCTGTTGAGTATTGCATTAGCCAATTTCAGAACAGATTTTCTGGCCGATCATTTTTACCGCTTCACCACATCGGGCAGTAACCAGTTTTTAAAAGACAGTTTACTGAGCGAACACTTCAGTGGTTATCTCAATAAATTTCAATCAGAAATATTTACGTTTAATTTCCGGGAAGATCCGTTGTATAATGCTGATTCCACTTCCTTTAATACACTCAACATTATTTATAAACTACAGGGTAAACCTACAACGGTAAAAGACTGGCAGTATTATGAGGAGTCGTTTGATAAATTTTATTACATCGCCAAAAAAGAAATTGCCGATCCTGAAACAAAAAAACTGCAGGGCTATGTATTTATTATATCACGCCCCAAACGTTATGCCGATGAAAAATTTGATCCGCAGCTTTTTTCCAAAACATTCAACCTGTTGCCGGAGAGTATGCCGGCCTATGCCTATGCAGTGTATAAGAACAAAGAACTCATCAGCAGTTTTAACGACTATCCATTTCCTGTTCATTTAACCAAAGAACAGAATCAGCAGCCTTCTTTCAGCAAAATAAAAAAGAACGGTTACAGCGAACTTTGGTACATGGCATCTTCCAGCTTAATGGTTGTAATTGCCAAGCCTCAAAATAAATTGCTTGAAACCATTACCTTGTTTGCTTACCTTTTCTGTGTGTTTTTAATGATGGTGGTTTTGTTTCGAGTTACCCGTTTCATTACCCGGTTCGGGTTAAAACCATCGGGCTGGAAGAGTCAATTACAATTTACATTCCGCACACAGGTGCACACCACCATTATCGGCATCAGCGTTTTTTCTTTTTTAATCATTGGTGCGTCCACCATTTTCTTTTTTATTAACCGGCATAGCCGCATCAACAAAGAACGTTTATCCCGAACCATCCAGATTATGCTGGGAGAAGTAGAAGAAGCATTGAACCAGCATGCTATGTTTGATGATGTATTGAAAGTGTATGATGATGTAAGCTCGGCGGGTTTGCAGGTGAAAGTAAACCGCATATCAGAAATACATGGAGTGGATGTAAACATTTATGATCCTACCGGAAATTTAAAAATATCATCCCAACCTTATTATTACAGCAAAGGATTACTGAGCCGTAAAACAGATCCTGCAGCGTATTTTAAATTATCAAGAGAATATCTTGTACAAACAATAGAAGATGAAAAAGTGGGCACCCGTTCGTACATGAGTATTTATGTGCCCGTAAGAGATGAAGGAGGGAGAACGTATGCTTATCTCAACATCCCCTACTTTACTTCACAGGATGAATTAAAACAGGAGATATCTAATTTCCTTGTAACACTCATTAACCTCAATGCATTCATCTTTTTAATTGCAGGGTTGATTGCCTTTTTTGTAACAGGCCGCATTACCAGTTCTTTTTCCATCATCAGCGATAAGATGAAAGAAATTAAATTGGGCAAATCAAACGAAGTAATTGTTTGGGAACGGAACGATGAAATAGGAGAACTGGTGCAGGAGTATAACAAGATGGTGAAGCAACTGGAAGAAAGTGCCAGCCTGCTTGCACGCAGTGAACGGGAAGGTGCATGGCGGGAAATGGCCCGGCAGGTGGCGCATGAAATCAAGAACCCGTTAACACCCATGAAGCTGAGTATTCAGTATCTGCAAAAAGCTGTTGATTCCAATTCGCCCGATACAAAAGATATTTCACAACGGGTGGCTAAAACATTGGTGGAGCAAATTGATTATCTCTCCAACATCGCTTCCGATTTCTCCAGCTTTGCCAACATTGGTAATCCACGATTGGAAAAAGTAAACCTTGCTGAAGCCTTGTATTCTGTTGTTGCTTTATTCAGCATGTATGAAGAAGGCAGTATTGAATATGAAAAAGCAGGCAATGTTTTTTTAATGGCCGATAAAACACAGCTCAACCGTTTGTTCACCAACCTGCTCCGCAATGCATTAGAATCAGGTTCGGGAGAAAAACAAAGTGAAGTAAAGATTGATTATAAGATTAAGGGAGCAACTGTATTAATTCGTGTGCAGGATAACGGCGATGGAATTAAACCCGAACTGCAGGAAAAGATATTCTATCCCAACTTCACCACTAAAACTTCAGGTACCGGTTTAGGCCTGGCCATGTGCAAAAGCATTGTTGAACAAATGAAAGGCGATATCTGGTTTACAACCGAACAGGGAACAGGCAGTGCATTTTTTATTGAACTGCCGGTATTGAGTTGATCATAAAAAACACAACTCTTCTTTACATTCTTTGTGCATGATTGAAAACAAGATTCATTTACAACCCCACAAACCAATTGCTGAACGATATCCAGAAATCAAATTTCCAAAAGTTCAAAACTGAATAATGATACAGCAGCATACAATCACTTCTTCAATGCTTCCCTCACTTTAGGAGCTATTTTTGTTCCATATATTTCGATTGATTTCATCATTGATTTATGCGAAGGCCCGCCCACATCCATATGAGCAGAGAAACGGGTTAAGCCAAACAGTTCCTGCATCTGTAAAATTTTATCAATGGCTTCGTTGGCATCACCAATGATTAAAGCACCTTCTTTGCTGCGGCCATAATCAAATTGATTGCGTTGATATGCCGGCCATCCACGGCTGCGGCCAACACGATCCATTTGTCTTGAATAAACCGGATAATAGTCATCAGCAGTTTGCTGACTGTCGTCACCAAAAAAGCAATGCATGTGTACACCCATTTCCAGTTTGCTCATATCATGTTCAAAATGCTGATATACTTTTTTATAATACTCAAATAAAGGTTGAAACTGCACAGGGCTGCCACCAATGATGGCAAAGATCACGGGCAACCCGTGTTTTCCTGCACGCAAGACCGATTCGGGTGTGCCACCAACAGCCACCCATATCTTAAGTTGCTCATTATATGCACGGGGTAAAATTTCCTGATTGTTTAATGCTGCACGGTAGTTGCCTTTCCATGTAATGCGTTCTTCCTTATTTATTTTCAACAAGAGATCCAGCTTCTCTTCAAACAAGGCATCATAATCATGGAGGTTGTAACCATACAATGGAAAGGATTCAATAAAACTGCCCCGACCGGCGGTGATCTCTGCACGACCATTACTCAGTTGATCAATCGTAGCAAATTGTTGATATACTCTTACAGGATCAGCCGAACTTAACACAGTAACGGCACTGCCTAATTTAATTTGTTTAGTAACGGTTGCTGCTGCAGCTAAAATAATTTCGGGAGTGGACACGGCATAATCCGGACGATGATGTTCACCAATGCCATAAAAATCAAGACCCAGTTCATCCATCAATTTTATTTCTTCAATCAACTCCTGCAAACGAACGCCCACTGGTAATGCTTTACCACTCTTGTCGTAATGATTATCGCCGAACATGCCCACACCTAATTCCATACTTCTTTTTTTGGTAGCAAAGATAGGTGAGGGGGGAGAGGGATGAAGTCTTCGTTTACTTGTTGATTGGTGAGGCGACCAACAACGGCGTAAGGGGGAGATGGATGAAGGATGAAGTCTTCGTTTACTTGTTGATTGGTCAGGCGACCAACAACGGCGTAAGATTGGTTGTGCGACCAACAAAAAAAGAAAACCCCTCCATTTCCTGAAAGGGTTTTGTAAGTCTGTGTTTGTATTTACCTTTTTGCCAGGTCGGCCTTTTTAAAGATTGATTTTACGGCTGCATCTATTTCTTTTGAAGTAAGATTGCGGTTGTTCACTTCATCCGTAGCCCAGCCTTGCCAAACCGTTTTACCACTCTTTGCATCAATCATGGTTACCGTAATGGTGCCTTCTTTAATATCTCTCACATCCCGGTCGTACCCCATGAATTGTGAAGGATAGTTCATCACAAAATAGCGTCTGTAATAGGGGCTGTACACCATCCTTGAAGTAGGCTGTGTATAAACAGGATTCTTACTTTCTACAGTTGCACGTTCAATGAGCAGATCATAACTCAACAGGATATCCGGCCTGCGTTTTGTTTCGCTCCAACCAGTTTTGCTGAGTTCTTTGTTCACTGCGTTCCGTATGTTCGTTTCTGTAAGATCGCTGCGTTTGTTGTGGTCACTGCGGCCTTCTTCTTCTTTATCAGTCCATGCAAAGGTTTTATAACCGCTAAAATCAACCGATTGATCTTTTTCAATATGTGCAGCGGGTCCGCAACCAACGATGAGTAATAGCAATACAGGTAAAAACATCCAATTGTTCCACTTTTTCATAATGACTCCTTTGTTTTTAATTACATACTATGATTCAATTAATGTACCATAGATGGGTATGGGGGCCAAAAGATTACTAAAGCATTGTGAAAGTATTGGGATAAAAGTAATTTTAGCCGCATCCTCCATTAATGCAAACGGTAAACAATCAATCATCCCACATAATCCCGGTTCCCACAATTTCTCTTTCTTTGCAGCATGCATCCTTCGTACATACAAATCAAAGATTATACATACAACTTACCAGATGAACGGATTGCCCGTTATCCATTGGCACAAAGGGATGAAAGCAAACTGCTCATATACAAAAACGGGAACATCAGCGAAAATATTTATCGCAACATTGGTCAACACCTCAGTAAAGAAACCTTGCTGTTATTCAACAATACCCGTGTAATTGAAGCAAGAATATTTTTTGAAAAATCAACCGGTGGCATCATTGAAATCTTTTGCCTGGAACCTGCTGCAGATAGAGAACTCACCCAAGCCATGATGAGCATGGGTAAGATTCGCTGGCACTGTTTGGTAGGTGGTGCTGCAAAATGGAAACAGGGATTGCTGGAAAAAAAGTTGTTGATCAATAACGATTCGTTTTCGCTTTTTGCAGAACTGGTTGAAAAAAGATCAGATCATTTCATCATTGAATTTTCATGGCAGCCATCATTCACTTTTGCAGAAGTATTACACTATGCTGGGGTGCTTCCTTTACCACCATACCTGCAACGCAAAACAGAAGCAGCCGATTACGAACGTTACCAAACTGTGTATGCCAAAGAAGAGGGTAGTGTGGCAGCCCCAACAGCTGGTTTGCATTTCACGGATACATTATTAAAAGAGTTGCAACAAAAAGGAATTGAAGAAACCTATATCACTTTGCATGTAGGTGCCGGCACTTTTAAACCGGTGAAGAGTGCAACCATGCAGGACCATGACATGCACAAGGAATGGATGCAGGTGAGCCGTTCAACTATTGAAACCATTCTCAACTATCAATCAAAAACAATTATTCCTGTTGGCACAACATCCTTACGAACTTTAGAAAGTTTATACTGGATGGGTGTAAAAGCACATCATCATCCGGCAGCAACAATGGATGAACTGGAAATTCATCAGTGGGATGTATATGATCTGGAACCAGGCATTTCAGCAACGGATGCTTTACATGCATTACTCCACTGGATGGATAAAAATGAAACCAACGAACTCATTTGTCATACACAAATTTTAATTGCTCCGGGCTACAAGATTCAACTGGCGCATGCACTCATCACCAATTTTCATCAACCCGATTCTACTTTATTATTATTAGTGGCAGCCTTTGTGGGGGGCGATTGGCGAAAGATCTACGACTATGCTTTAGCGCATGATTTCCGTTTTTTGAGTTATGGCGATGGGAGTTTGTTGTGGAGAACAGTCAAGAGCCGATAGTCATTAGTTGATAGTTGTTAGCCAGTAAAAAGACCACAATCCCTCAACCAGTAAGACTTCCGGCAATCAACTATCGGCCAAAGTATCCGGTTTATTTAGGCTTCCTGCTAACGACTAATAACTACCGGCTGTTTTTTTCTTGACAATTTCAACCCAACTCCTACCTTTGACCACGTATTAGAAAACCAATATCAACATTGGTTCGTATCCTCACTTAAATACAATTTGTGGGCAAGCACACTTCAAAAGTAACGGCAGCAGGTTTATTAATCGCATTTGGCATTATTTACGGCGATATAGGAACATCTCCTTTGTATGTTTTCAACGCTATTATTAATGACCGTGTTGTTTCAGAAACATTGATTGTAGGAACACTTTCCTGTATCATATGGACACTCACTTTACAAACCACTATTAAGTATGTGATCATGATTCTCCGGGCAGATAACAAAGGGGAGGGTGGAACCTTCGCTTTATATGCCTTGGTGAGGCGTCGCAGAAAATGGCTGGTGCTTCCTGCAATGATTGGTGGTGCAGCATTACTTGCTGATGGGATTATTACACCCCCTATTTCCATTACCTCTGCCATTGAGGGTTTGAAAGTGTTGCCACAGTTGCGTGACCTCTCACTTGATACCATTGTCATCATTGTCATCATTATCTTATTGCTGTTCTTTTTCATGCAGCAGTTTGGCACAGGATCAATCGGTAAAATGTTTGGCCCCATCATGATGATATGGTTTACCATGCTGGCCATATTGGGAGTGGTACATGTTTTTGATGACTTGTCTATTTTCAAAGCAATAAGTCCTTATTATGCAATTGATTTTTTACGCACCTATCCTCATGGGTTCTGGCTGCTGGGGGCAGTCTTTCTATGTACCACCGGTGCGGAAGCATTATACAGCGATCTGGGACATTGCGGCAAAGACAATATCCGTATATCATGGGTGTATGTAAAAACCTGTTTGTTGATCAACTATTTTGGACAAGGAGCTTCGTTGTTGTCAAATTATAGCGGAAAGGAAATAACCAAAGTCTTTAAAACAGAATCAGGCATGCATGCTTTTTATGATCTGATGCCACATTGGTTTATCATTCCCGGTGTAGTCATTGCTACGTCTGCGGCAATTATTGCCAGCCAGGCCATGATTGCCGGTGCTTTTACATTGATCAGTGAAGCCATGCGTTTAAACCTATGGCCCCGTTTAAAAATTAATTACCCCTCTGAAGAAAGAGGCCAGTTATTCATTCCCGGAATGAATCTGTTTATGTGTATCGGTTGCATATTTGTGGTACTTTATTTCAAGGAATCCTCTAAAATGGAGGCTGCTTATGGGTTGGCCATTATTGTTACCATGGTCATGACCACGCTGCTCTTTGCCAATTATATGGTGCTTCACCGGGTGAAGCCTGTTTATATCTGGATCTTCCTGGGAGGCTATTTGGTTATTGAAGGAGCTTTCCTGGTTGCATTGATGAATAAATTCATGCATGGTGGTTATATTACATTGATCATTGGTTTTGTGATGTTTTTAGTCATGTATGTATGGTACCGTGCCCGCAAAATCAAAAACAGGTATGTTGAATTTGTACGGATGGAACATTATTTACCCATGCTGCAGGAGCTGAGTAATGATATGACGGTGACCAAACATGCAACCCACCTCGTATATCTTACCAGTGCCAATAACCCCAAAGAAATTGAACATAAAATTATTTATTCCATCCTCAACCGTAAACCCAAGCGTGCCGATATTTATTGGTTTGTACATGTTGATACACTGGATGACCCCTATACCAGTGAGTTTGAAGTAACAACCATCATTCCCAATGAAGTAATAAGGGTAGAGTTCAGATTAGGATTCCGGATACAGCCACGCATCAATCTCATGTTCCGCAAAGTGGTGGAAGATATGGTGGCGAACAAAGAAGTAAACATCACCAGTCGTTATGAAAGTTTACAACGCAACAATGTAGTAGGCGATTTTCAATTTGTTGTATTGGAAAAATTCCTGAGCCAGGATAATGAACTGCCTTTTTTTGAACGGGTAGTGATGCGGATCTACTTCATGCTGAAAAAAGTTGGATTGAGCGAAGAAAAAGGATTTGGTCTTGATCAGAGCAATGTAGCCGTTGAAAAGTTTCCTTTAATTGTGTCGCCCATCAGCAGTTTAAAACTCAAACGTATTTACAACGACGAAGAAGAAGAAGCAGGTTTTTAGTTGATAGTTTGCAGTTGTTTTAATTCAATGCTTTTTACTTACTTGATATTGTTTGAACTTTAAAACTGACATTTATAGATACCGGGCGGAGTGTTTATTTTATAGTGCTGTGCGCCTGAGCTACAAACCACAAACTGAACTTTGTCCTTAACCATCATTTATATCATAGCCGGTTACCTGTTGCTGATGCTCATAGCCTATCTCATACAGGAAAAACTAATTTTTAAACCGGAAAAATTATCGGCTGATTTTGAATTTAAATATGATGCGCCGTTCAGGGAAATCAGTTTTAATCCCGAAACCGGAGTAACCATCAGCGGTATTCATTTCCATGTAAAAAGCCCGCACGGATTAATTCTTTATTTTCATGGTAACACCCGAAGTATTAAAGGCTGGGGCAAGTATGCCAAAGATTTTTATCGTTTCGGATACGATGTGATCCTGGTTGATTACAGGGGCTTTGGCAAAAGCATCGGTAAACGAAGTGAAGTTGCAATGATCAGGGATATGCAGTTTGTATATGATGAACTTTGTTTGCAATACCCCCAGGATCATATGCTTGTTTACGGACGCAGCATGGGCAGTGGCTTTGCTACGAAGCTGGCAGCCGATAACAGCCCCCGTTATTTAATTTTAGATGCACCGTATTACAGTTTCAGAAAAGTAGTAGAGCGTTTTTTGCCTTTTCTTCCCATGCGCTTTGTATTGCGTTATCATCTGCGTACCGATAAATGGATACAACTTGTAAAATGTCATACTTATATTATTCATGGAACAAAAGACAGGCTCATACCCATTCGTCATAGCGAACGCTTACAGGCATTTAATCCGGGTCGTATAACCCTTATCCGTATCCATGGTGGCGGACATAACAATCTTCCAACCTTTCCCGAGTATCATAATTTTATCAGAGACATTCTGAAACTATAACCATGGAAAGCAAAACAAGGAAACGGATTTTTAATAGTGTCAAAATAATCATCAGTATTTATTGTTTGGGTGGTATTGCCTTGTGGCAATTGCAGGATAAAATTTTATTGCACCCAAAAAAACTCAAGGCAGGATATATTTTTAATATCGCTGTTCCTCACAAAGAAGTATTGCTGCAATTGAATGAGAAAGAACTGCTGCATTTTATTAAATTCTTTCCTGCTGATACAAATCATGTAAAAGGTATTGTTCTTTATTTTCATGGCAACCGGGAAAACATCAATCGTTATGCAGCTTATGCAAACAACTTCACCAAACATGGTTATGAAGTGTGGATGCCCGATTACCCGGGTTTTGGAAAAACAACAGGAGAGTTTACAGAAGAACGCTTGTACAACGATGCAAAGTTGATTTATAAAATGGCAACCAGGCATTTTAGTGCCGATAGCATTATTCTTTATGGAAGATCGTTGGGTACGGGTGTTGCCAGTGAATTAGCAAGTGAAAATAATTGTAAGCGATTGATTCTTGAAACACCTTATTACAGTATACCATCCATGGCGGCTGCTCATTTTCCTATTTATCCTACCAACCGTATGATGCACTTTAAGTTTCCTGTATTTGAATTTCTCCCATTGGTAAAAGCACCGATCAGCATTTTACAGGGTACCGATGATGAAGTGATCCCTTACAGGAACAGTATACGGTTGAAGAAATTATTGAAAGCAGGAGATGAATTTATCAGTATTGAAACGGGGCGACATAATAACCTCGGCAATTTTAAACTGTTTCATCAAAAGCTTGATAGTTTGCTGAAACTGGATTGATCAGCTACCAACAATGAGCAGGAGATGGAAGTGAATGGTAATGCGATCGTCTATCTTAATAATATTAAAGGGAGTGCGGGGTCTGATCTCATAATCGCTCATCAGGATTTCTTTACTTGCATTCATCCGCAACAGGTGATTGCTATGCTTCATAAACTTTACATGGAATACATGCGCTTTGCTGATGCCAGCAATGGTGATGATGGTGTTCACCTGGTAAGTATATGCCTTTCCGGTTTGTAGTTCTTTATCGGGTTGTAATGGAGTAGCTTGTAATAGTTGAACATAGATATATGGGTATTTATCAGCTTTCAATGCTTTATGCATATCCCTGTTCATGACATTGTTATTGCAGTTGAGTAAAGTGGTTTTTATACCAAGGGTAGTGTTTTTAAACAGGATGAGTTTAGTTGATTCATTGATCTCAGCTTCAAGATATGCAGGGCTGAATTTATCGGTACAACTGCATTTGAATGTATTCACATTTGTTGCGCCAAGTAAAAAAAGCTGGCTTTTCTCATCGATCTTATATGCCAGTTTTAAGGGCGCCGTTTTATCGGTACTGAAAATGAAAAGAGGTAATATAAAGAGGAGACGTAACATCTTGTTTTTTAAACAAAGCCCTGTTGATTCAACAGGGCTTTGTTTTTTTTAATCATGAAATCAGAATCCAACTACTGCCTGGATAACAACTCCTTTAAAATTGCCACCATTGAGAAGATTTGTTGTAGGGTAGCCTTTGTAATCCTGGGTTACATATTCGCCTTTCAATAAAATATTTTTTGTAAGGAACCAACCGGCACCTACTGCAATCCGGTCAACAGTTTGTTTGCTGGTTGTATTGATCAGTTCGCCTTTTACCTGGTTGTAACGTACACCCAAGAAGAGATTTTCTTTTGCTCCAATTCTGTAAATGGCATCCACTGCATACTGATTCACATTTCTTTTGGCGGTATTTGCTACTTTTTCATTAATAGTTCTGCCTTTTGCATTTTCAAATGTGCCAAAGAGTTCAAAGCCATATGCTTTTACCAAAGCATTGAATTGTAATGCTGTGATCTGGTTGGTAAGGTTAGGGCTTATACGGCCTGAAGTAAAGTTTGCTGCTGCAGTTGCAGTTGCACCCTCCATTACAAAGAAGTAGTTGCTACCTGTACGGTCGCCGGCATAAAGAGTGCTGCGTCCTGAACTGTTATTATGGTAGATAGAACCTGCAACTCTTACTCTGATTTTTTCAGCCAGTTGTTTGTCGTAAGCCAGTTTACCTATAATTGAAGGATTGCGTTTGTAAGTTTTTGTAGTACTTCCTGGCTCAAGAGGCATTTGAGTTCCGCCAGTGATTAATCCATTGGTAACACTCAATACACCTGTAAGTCCATATTTGCGCAAGATCACCTCACCACCTATTTCTGTTGCAAAGGCATCCATGATATAGTTTTCAATAAAAGGATTGTAAAGTGTCTGTCCGCCATCTGAACGACGGAAGTGCTGATCGCCATAGTTCACTTCCATGTGACCAATTTTAAGAGTCACTACTTTCATAATGTCATCCCACACTTTTCCTTTGAATGGAACTTTATCAAACTGAATATATCCACCTTTTACCCATGCTTCGTTGTGGTGACGGGAAGAGAGGTAGGTTACAAGATTCAAGGCAATACCATCGGCCAGCTGTACATCAATATTAAGATTGGCCATTGCAAGGTTAAAACCGGATGTAAGACGGGGATACAATGCAGGACTTCCTGTTGCATTTGAATGTTTCAAACTCTGGAATGCTTGTGTAAATCCTGCACCTATACGAACCTTTAAACCATCAAAGGATGATACACTGTCTTTAGGGGCTTCAAAAATATTAATCCCATTTTGATCATATGG
>JAYUTS010000037.1:0-4354 GCA_043754995.1 Chitinophagaceae bacterium | reverse complement strand
TTTTAGTCATTCAATAATAGTTTTAACCTCTGTTATTAATAAGAAAACTTTGATAGCATTCAGCAATTTCGTTTCAATTTATAGTTTCAAAACTGTCCTTTCTTGTAAACAAATTTTATAAAACGGGATGTACTTATAGTAACCCTGATTGTAAAACATTCATTAGTTTTTACACTGCTTTAATGTATTGAATGAATGGTTTGGAAGAATTATCAATATTGTAATATTTTTCATAGGCTTTAAAACAAGCCTCCCGGTATTCATCATAATTACTCATTATCTTCTTCACTTTTTCTTCCAGTTGAGAAAAATCGTCGAGTAACTCACAACAGCAAAACTCATTGCGTAGTTTTTGGTAACTTTCATTATTATATGCCAGGAAGGGAACACCTGTTTGCATATAACGGGCTATTTTGTCTGATGAAAAAGCAGTAAGTTTTGTATTATCCCAACCATTATCATAAAAGGCCACCCCAATGGTAGCAGACGCTATCAATAATGGGATTTTGTCAAACGAAATAAGTTCCGATGAAAAATAAACTCCCTCCTCAGGATTAGAAAACCTGGCCAGCCTTCTGTCGCCATGCATTACAAAACAAAAATGGTTACTGTCGAGTTTTTGAAACGCAGCAATCAATTCCTCTATTTTCCGTTCCTGGTAGAAACGTCCGAAATAAAGAATGATATGTTTGGAAAGGGGCAATTCAAATTTTTCCTGAAGAAATTGCGTTTTATTTCTGATGGGTTCTCCTTTTACTGATACGGGTAAATAAACAAGATCGGGACTTTGCTTGTCTAATGATCCATTCAATAATGAATGTGCCCGTTCTTTATCCTGAATAATGAGTGCTTTTATTTTTCTTAGAATCCGTTGTTCAATTTCCAGGAAGGGCGTAATAAAATTATTGCTGAATCCAGGATCTGTCTTTTTAAACACCTCCAGGCTGTAATACATTATTTTATGAGAATGTTTACTGGCAACACGGTGCAGCCAGCATAGAGATACCTGGTTAACTGCAATCAGCAAATCATAATTGGCTGCCGAAAAAGTCATCCTTGTTTTTAAAGGAAGAAGTGGCTCAAGGTTTACATAAGCCCATTGTATGCCCCTTATTCTTAATAATACAAACCCTTTTCTGATGAGTTTTTCTGTAAATGTGGGTTTTATTTCAGTTACCTGAGTCCTGCTCCTCATTACTGTAATCAATTCTTTTTCAAAAGGATCCACATTTTTTTCGAAAGGAGTATAAACAAAAAAGTGAACATTTATTCCAGCATTCAACATCACATCTGCAAGATTGTATGTATGAACCGACATAGGCCCCCAGTGGAAAAGTGCAACGTTTTTCATTGTTGTGAAACAGCTAAAGATAATTTTAAAAAAAATAAATATTCTAAATCTTCTTATATTGATATTTCTTATGCTTGAAACAATCACATCTGGAACCCTCACGCTTGCTTTGATCATTTATAATGACAGTTCAAGAAATGGCACCCATTTTTTTACGCCTGATGATTATCCTTTACAGGTGGGTTCTATTTGCCGCAATGCAGGTGATGTGATTGAACCACATACGCACCGGCACGAACACAATACGATTTATCAATACCAGGAAGTGTTGATTATAAAAAAGGGTTCTGTTAAAGTATTTTTGTATGATGATCAACACAACCCCGTGGCAACCCGAATTATTAATGAAGGCGATATCATCATTTTAATTTCCGGTGGTCATGGCTTTGAATTTCTTTCTTTAACCGAGATGATTGAAGTAAAACAAGGGCCTTATTTAGTTTACGAGAAGAAAGTGATTTCGCCTGGCTTAAATTCTTCACCTGTTGTTTCATGATTTCAGTAAACACTCCTCTTTTTAACGGAAATGAAAAGAAATACCTCGCTGAATGTATTGATACAGGCTGGGTATCATCAGATGGTCCGTTTGTGACAAAATTCGAACAGGCTTTCGCTCATTACTGCAACCGGAAATATGCAGTTGCTGTAAGCAGCGGCAGTGCCGCCCTTGATTGTGCTGTTCAGGCGCTTCAATTACCAAGAGGCAGTGAAATAATATTACCCGCTTTTACAATTATTTCCTGCGCCGCCTCTGTTATAAGGGCAGGCTATATTCCTGTATTAGTTGATGCTGATGCAGGCACCTGGAACATGAATACCGAGTTGATAGAACAAAAGATCACTCCCAAAACAAAAGCCATCATGGCAGTACATATTTACGGATTGCCTGTTGATATGGATCCAATATTTGCACTTGCAAAAAAATATGATTTGAAAATAATAGAAGATGCAGCAGAACAAATAGGCCAAACATATTATTCCGCTAAGGTTGGAAGTTTGGGTGATGTTTCCACGTTCAGTTTTTATCCAAATAAGCATATTACAACAGGAGAGGGAGGAATGATTGTAACAGATGATCTTTCCATTGCCGAAAGGTGCCGGCTTATACGCAATCTGTGTTTCGTTCCTCAAAAGAGATTTTATCATGAAGAATTGGGTTATAATTACCGCATGTCGAACCTGCATGCAGCTATAGGTTTAGCACAATTGGAACAAATAGATTCTTTTTTACTTAAAAAAAGAGAGATGGGTCTCTGTTACCATAACCATTTGCAGAATATAGAGGAGTTACAGTTACCCTTACCAAAAAAAGAGTATGCTGAAAATATTTACTGGGTGTTTGGCATTGTGTTAAACAATAAGGTTCCATTCAATGCAGAAAAAGCCATGCTATTTTTGCAAAGTAAAGGAATAGGTACACGGCCTTTTTTTTACCCGATGCATCTGCAACCTGTATTTCAAAAAAAGGGATTGTTTGTGAATGAATTTTATCCGGTTGCTGAGCATTTAGCAGAACGGGGTTTGTACCTGCCTAGTGGTCTTGGTCTTACAAAGGCAGAACAGGATGTGGTATTAAAAGAAACAGTTTCTTTACTGCAATTAACAAGCTTATGAATTTTAAAGAATATGCTTTGTGCTATAATTTATTTTATGCCGAAAAGTTATATGACCGGGAGGCGGGCTTTATTGATTCAATCATAAAAAAACACCATCAAGGCGCACAAAGTATTCTTGATTTGGGCTGCGGAACCGGGAGACACGCTCATGAATTTTTTCAATTGGGCTATACGGTGTATGGTGCCGACAGATCCGAAGAAATGATTACAATTGCAAAAGAGGAGTATGGGCCGCATATCAGGTTTTTACAAAATGATATTCGCAAAATCCGGCTAACAGAACAGTTTGATGTTGTATTGTCTTTATTTGATGTAATGAGTTATCAAACAACTAATGACGATGTACGGGCTGTTTTTGAAACAGCAGCCTGTCATCTGTATCCCGGTGGACTTTTCATTTTTGACTGCTGGCATGCTCCGGCAGTGTTACAAGACAAACCAAAGCAATCAACCAAACAATACAGTAATGATAATTTGATGGTTACGAAAACGGCAAACCCTGCCATTGATTTGGAACATAATATTGTTAAAATTCACTATAATATCACGATTGAAAAAAAAGCAGGTAACGAATTACACCTGTTTGAAGAAGATCATGAAATGAGATATTTTTTTGTTGAAGAAATGCTGGCGTTTTCAAAAGAACAAAACTTTGAGCCGGTACAACAATGCAGTTGGTTTACAGAAAATCTAACGAAGGAATCATGGAAATCGCTGTTTGTTTTCAGGAAAACAGTTTCCAATCCTCAGCTTTCTTTTTGATTTAATAATAGTTTCATTCAAACAAGAAAGTAAGGAGCTTGCGGTTTAAACATAAAAAAATCCTGCCATGCGGCGGGACCTCTTTTATTACGCTGTCAGTAAGTTATTATTTTGCTTTATTCAATTCTAACAAAACAGTTACTTCAACATTTTTACTTACAACCAACCCGCCGGCTTCAGTTGCACGGTCCCATTTCAGGTTGTAATCAAAACGGTTGATGGTTGTTTTTGCTTTAAACCCTGCCTTATCACCACGGGTGCTTGTAGCAATTCCGCCAAACGTTACATCAAAAATAACAGGCTTGGTTATATCACGGATGGTGAGGTTTCCTGTTAATTTATATTTGTTTTTGCCTTTTGGAGTAAACTTGGTGCCGACAAAAGTAATGGCTGGAAATTTTTCTGCATTAAAGAAATCATCACTTTTTAAATGTTTATCCCGGTTTTCATTATCTGTGTCAACGGAATTAACATCAATTGAAAAATTGATCTTCGCATCGCTCCAATTGGCTTTTGTATGTTCAACGGTACCATCGAATACTTTAAAAGCACCTTCCACCTCAGCAATAACCATATGTGTTATAGCAAACTTTACATTAGTGTGCGATTTGTCAACTGTCCATTT
>JAYUTS010000036.1:0-4379 GCA_043754995.1 Chitinophagaceae bacterium | reverse complement strand
TAACCTGAAACCTGTACCTGCTTACCAGGAGTTCTGGCATAGCTGGCGAACATTTCAACCACATACAATACAATAATTGTAAGCATAACTATGATAGTGGTATTTCTTTTCTGTTTGTTGGATGAGGAAAAAATTTATCTTTAGCTGCCTGAGTTTATCAGATTATCCCATTAAAAAAAAGAAGTGAATGCAGCAGAGCACATTAAAAAAACTTTCTGAAGCTCTTGGAATAAGTATTTCAACTGTTTCACGTGCTTTAAAAGATCATCCGGATATTTCTCTTAACACCAAGACTAAAGTAAAAGAACTGGCGGCCGCCATGGAATATGAACCAAACAGCTATGCCGTTCAACTTCGAACCAAGCAAAGCAACGTGTTGGGTATTTTGGTTCCGTCTATTGATAATTTTTTTTATGATTCATTTATTGCGGCAGTAGAAGATGAAGCCCGCAAGTATGGTTACTCTGTTTTGATCATGCAGTCAAGAGATGATGTAGTTATTGAAACGGCAAACGTTAATATCTTTCGAAAGAACATGGTCATGGGATTATTTGCAACCGTGTCTATTGCAACAGAAGAAATGGCCCCTTTTCAAAAAATGGAAGATCTGAAAATACCGATCATCTTTTTTGATCGTGTTCCTGAAGTAAAAGGATTTCATACGGTTTGTCTTGCAGATGAAGAAGCTGCAAGAATTGCTGCCGATGCCATCATTGAAAAAAAGAAAAAGAAAGTATTGGCTTTATTTGGTCATCCGCAC
The DNA here is from genome assembly GCA_043754995.1 of Chitinophagaceae bacterium. Classification (GTDB taxonomy): domain Bacteria; phylum Bacteroidota; class Bacteroidia; order Chitinophagales; family Chitinophagaceae; genus Lacibacter. Next base: position 3,619 of record JAYUTS010000036.1, on the reverse strand, counting down.
CTCAGTATATCAAGAGTAAGGCATAATTCTTTTGTACATACATTTAAAACCAAAGCACCTGCAACAGAACTGATCATTGAATATCCTGAAAATTCGGTTACCTCTAAAGAAGCAGCTCTTGCAGCACTCACAACTAATAACCCTCCGGATGTAATTTTCTGTATGGGCGATTTAATATTGATTGGTGTAATGAAAGCCATTCATGCATTAAACCTGAAAGTGCCGGACGATGTTGCAGTTATTGGTATCAGTAATGGGTTTATTCCAACCATGTATAACCCCACTATTACGTATGTTGAAACAAGCGGATACAAGTTGGGTAAACTGGCATTTGAACAAATGCTGGGCCGTTTAAGAAATGAAACGGTGGCCGAAATCGTTTGCGTTGAATCAATGCTTGTAAAAGGTGATTCTTTATAGCCCGGAAGCTTTGGCGTGTCAATGCTAACTGGTATATTTAATTATCACATTTTACCAGCTATGACCAACTTCAGAATCAAACTATCTCTCTTTCTCAATTACTTTGTCTTTGCAATTTTACTCAACAGTGTAGGTACCGTTATTCTGCAGGTGCAGAATAATTTTGATGTCTCCAAAGGATCGGCCAGCATACTGGAAGCATTTAAAGATCTCAGTATTGCCATCACTTCTTTTTTAATTGCTTCGTATGTCAATAAGCTTGGTTATAAAAAAACAATGCTCATGGCTTTGGGTTTGATTGCCATAATGTGTTTGATCATTCCCTCTGTGAACAGTTTTTTCATGACCAAGATCTTATTTGCAGCAGCAGGTATTGGTTTTGCACTCATCAAGGTAAGTGTATTTGCAACCATTGGTCTTGTTACAAAATCAAAGAATGAACACCTGAGTTTCATGAATTTCCTTGAATCGTTTTTTATGGTGGGAATCCTGGCAGGGTATTTTTTATTTGCTTCATTGGTTGATAACAATGATCCCAAATCCACCACCTGGTTTAATGCTTATTATATTTTAGGAGGACTTGCTATACTGGCCTTTCTTTTACTGCTTTCAACAAAATTGGATGAATCCAGCATTCAGGAAGCAGAACAAACTAAATCTGCAGCAGATGATTTTGTAGAAATGCTTAAACTGATTTTGTTGCCGTTAGTACTTGTATTTATTTTCAGCGCCTTCTTTTATGTGTTAATTGAACAAAGCATTATGAGCTGGCTGCCTACCTTTAATAAAGATGTGTTGAACCTTTCAACAAGTTTGAGTATTCAGTTAGCCAGTATTTTATCTGCTTCCATTGGACTGGGAAGATTTCTTGCAGGCATCTTTTTACGTAAAATAGATTGGATTTATGTTTTGATTATTTGTTTGATCTGTGCAGCAGCTACTGTACTAATTACAATGCCCATGGCACAAAATGTTACTGCCGGTGCAATAGAAAAACTTGCTGATGTTCCACTTGTAGCATTTGCGTTTCCATTAATCGGTTTATTTCTTGCACCCATTTACCCGGCAATCAATTCCGTTATACTCAGTAATCTTCCTGCACACAGACATGGATCAATGAGTGGGTTGATCGTTGTCTTTTCTGCATTAGGAGGTACAACAGGTTCTATCATTACCGGGAACCTGTCTCAGGCTTATGGCGGCGAAACAGCATTTTATCTTTCACTTGTACCAATTTCTTTATTAATTATTTTATTACTGATATTTAAACGCCTGCAACCAAAAGCAGGAACAGTTGTTGATCTTAAAACTACAGGAGGGCATTGATCGTGGCAGAGAAAGAAATATACGAAATGCATCCGCTGTTTGAAGAAGTGCAGATGAACTGCATCTTTAACGATGGAAAAACATTTGTTGATTGCATACCCAAATCATCAACAGAACTGATCCTGCAACAATACCTGCAACAATGTAATGAAGCTGAGTTCAACCTGAATGAATTTGTATTGACTCATTTTCATCTGCCACATGTATTTGCAGGAGATTATCATACAATCGCAAGTCAATCGATAACAGAACATATCCATGCATTATGGCCGGTGCTTACACGAAAGCCCGATGAAAAAAATGGTTCATTGATTCCTTTGCCTAATCCATACATTGTTCCGGGTGGGCGTTTTGGCGAAGTGTATTACTGGGACAGTTATTTTACCTTGCTGGGTTTGAAAGCATCAAACATGCTTGAGATGATTGAAAACATGGTGAATAATTTTTCTCATCTTATTCAAACAGTTGGCTTTATTCCAAACGGAAACCGTACGTATTATCTGGGCCGTTCGCAACCACCATTCTTTTCATTAATGGTAAAGATGATGACTGAAATAAAAGAGAAAAAGATATTAGCCGTTTATCTGTCATCATTGGAAAAGGAATACCAGTTCTGGATGAAGGATGCTGATCTGTTGAATGAAAACAACCAGGCTCTTCATCATGTAGTACGAATGAAAGATGGAGAAATAATGAACCGCTACTGGGATGCATTTGATACAGCAAGACCTGAATCATTCAGGGAAGATGTGGAATTAGCACACAACTCGTCAGATGCAAAAAAAATTGTTTACCGTCATTTAAGAGCAGGAGCAGAATCGGGGTGGGACTACAGTTGCCGTTGGTTCAAAGAAGGAAATTCTTTTGCAACAATTCATACAACAGAGATTATTCCGGTTGATTTGAATTGTTTGCTTTATCATTTAGAACAAACAATTGCTGAGGCATGCAATGTTACAGGAGACGAATTGAAGGTAAAGAAGTATAAGTTGTTAGCTGAAAAAAGAAAACAGGCTATTCACAAATATTGCTGGAATGAAGCGGTTGGATTTTTTACAGATTATGATTCTTCAACCAATCAACATAAACAAATAAAAACATTAGCAGGAGCAGCTCCTTTATTTTTTAATGTTGCCACACAAGTTCAGGCCGATGCAACAGCAAGTACAATTGAAAAAGAATTTTTAAAAGATGGCGGACTTACAACAACATTAGAAACAACCGGCCAGCAATGGGATGCACCCAATGGCTGGGCACCTTTGCAATGGATGAGTATTGTTGGATTAGAGAATTACGGGCAAGCTGATTTAGCTAAAACCATTGCCCGGCGGTGGATTCAGTTGAATACGGATGTGTACAGCCGCACCGGTAAACTCATGGAAAAATACAATGTGGCAGATACACATTTAGATGCCGGAGGCGGAGAGTATGCCGGCCAGGATGGCTTCGGCTGGACAAATGGTGTGTTACTGGCTTTAATGAAAAAATATGGATAGATTTCAATTCAAAAATCATCTGGCATTAGTTGCAGAACCTTATAAGGGAAAACTGCGGTTTGTTGTGTATGCAAACAAAGAAGAATTTGTTTGCAGAATTGAAACGATCAAAAATATTGAGCAGTTCATACAAGCCAAAGAAGCAAGGATTTTTAAAGGAAGATTGCAATTGTATAAGATCAGCAATAAAGTAAATGCAGAAGTAAAAGGTAATAGGATTGGTTCAATACCTGTTCAGCAACTCAAACAAATGATTACTTCATTGTTTTATCCTTCCAGCAAAGCAAATCCGTAAGGAGGTAATACAAAAAATTCATGATCGGCTCCTGCCTCAACTGTTTTCATACTCCAATGATCATGTAATGTTTGAGGAGCTA
>JAYUTS010000035.1:0-2007 GCA_043754995.1 Chitinophagaceae bacterium | reverse complement strand
AATTGGTAACGATAACCGGTTTTTTAAAATGTTTTTCAACCAGATATCTTTCGTGTTCGCTTTGCATATCAATTCCCCAAAAGAAATAAAAGCATTTTACATGCGGCAGAATGATGATTGTGAAATCGGAAAAGAAACAGTTGCTGCCATGGATATTTTAGCTCCGGGCATTGGCGAAATTGTTGGTGGCAGCCAAAGGGAAGAAAGGCTTGACAAACTAACACAGCGGATGAATGAAATGAATGTACCAACAGAAGAATTGTGGTGGTATCTTGATACACGGCGTTTTGGAACTGTGCCTCATGCAGGCTTTGGGCTTGGCTTTGAACGCATGGTGCAATTTGTAACAGGCATGACGAATATCAGGGACGTGATTGCTTTTCCACGAACACCAAAGAACGCAGAATTTTAAATTTCGCTGATGCAAATAATGGGGATGGAAAGTTTGCGCAGCAATTCTTCGGTATGGGTTTTTAAAGTGAGGCGTTCAAAAAAACTATGCTTTTGTGGTAACATCATCAACACATCAATGTTGTTTTCACTCAGGTAAGTTTGTATGCCATGTAAAAACTCATCATCATGAATGGTTTTACATTTTGAATTTAACCCGGTAACAATTGCATTCAATTCCTGCTCATCAGTTCTATCAGTATGTACATGAATAATATGCAATTGTGCACCAAGAGATTCAATCAACGATTTAATTTTTTCAATAGGCACCTGGTGTAACTGGTTATCAATAGCTAAGGCAATTGTTTTTACTTCTGTGTGTTTATTATTTTCAGGAACTACAATTACCGGAATGGTAGTGTGTCTTACAATGGATAAAGAAGTGCTGCCGAAAAAAAACTGTTCAATACCACCGGCTCCATGTTTGCCGGTAACGATGGCAAAAACATCCTGCTCCTTACACAGCTCATTCAGCTCGTCACTTACATCTCCCATCCTGCTTTCACAGGAAACCTGGAGCGTTGGAAAATGTTGCAGCAATAATTCTTTTGTTCTTACTAAACTCTTATCAATATTCTCTTTCAATTCATCAGGTGCAATCATTAACACGGGCACTTCACTCATACTAATTGGCACCTGAAAAACATGAAGCAGCAATATGCCTGTGCCGGTTTTTTTCGCCAGCTTTCCTGCATACAGCATGGCATTTTGGGCAGGGGCAGAAAAATCTGTAGGAACAATGATCTGTTTCATTTGAAAGGTGGTTTAATAGTTTTCAAAAATAGGCTTTTGTAAAAAGCTATAAATAATTATAGACTTCGTTTGATAATCCCAAGGTCAAACAATTATAATTTAAAAAAGTAGTTTTGATTCAATGGCCGAAAGTTTACATCCTGTATGTGTTTTTTGCAATAGTCTTCAACTGGAGTTGCGTTTTTTAAACAGTTACCATCCTCTTAAAAAAAATTATGGGCCATTCAATATTTATTCTTGCCATCATTGTCATTCCCTGATCACCTTTCCATTGCCAACAGAAAAACAACTTGCTGAGCTTTACAATAGTTTCAATAATGGACTAATGCCGGCACTCAGGGAAATTCGTGATAAAAATTCATTGACGGTGTGGTATGATCAATGTATAAAAAGAGCAACTGCTGCATGGGAAGGCGGCATAAAAAATGAATTTACCTGGATGTATATTGGTGCCGGTGGTGGAGAACTTGCTTTGCAAATGGCAAAACAATTTCCGCAATCAAAAGGATGGGCAATTGACTTTCATTCAAAACCAGCAATACTAAATGCTGCTGACAATGTGGAGTGGATACAATGTGACTTGAACAACAGCACATTTGGGCACCAACTAAATATTACAGCCGACATTATTTTTTCAATAACCGTGTTGGAGCATGTGCTGCAACCAAGGGATTTTATAAAGAATGCAATGAAGCTGGCAAATGCCGGAGGCGTTTTTTATATCACTACACCTTGTGCATACAGTTTTGCAGACCGGCTGTTGAGTAGGTATTGGCCTTATTTAATTCCCGGCGAACATTTAAA
>JAYUTS010000034.1:0-2008 GCA_043754995.1 Chitinophagaceae bacterium | reverse complement strand
ATTACCACCGCATGTACCATACAACACAGTGATGGAAGAAAAGAAATAAAATCAGGTACAACCAAACTCTGCCGCTGCGGAGTGTCGGGCAACAAACCTTTCTGCGACGACAGCCATAAGAAACCCGGATTTGAAGGATAGTATCCTGCTTATTCAAAAAACCATCCCACATTTGTTTTGCTTAACAACCAGATCACTGACATGGTTGCAACAGCCGCTGAAGAAAAGACCATGAGAATAACTGCCCGTTTCTTTTTGCTTTTACGTGTACTGGAGCCAGAGCTTTCGTAAAACAAAAAACAACTCCATATCAAAATACCAAAAGCAAAAAAGAACATGAACTTAAACAGTTCTAATCTTGCAGTATAAGCACCTAATAGAATAATGGACATAGCAGGTTAGTGGTTTAATAATTCAGGAACGCAAAAATAATATAAAATATTTTGCCCGGCAGCATGCATCAGCCCAGCTTTTTTGATTTGGAGTACCCGTTTTTAATCAGGTATTGAAGAACCTTATCCCGCTGATCGCCCTGTACAATGATCTCCCTTTCTTTTACAGCACCACCTGTGCCACAAACATTCTTCAACTGTTTCCCTAATTTTTCTGCGTCTTCATTTGTTCCCGAAAATCCATCTACCAGTGTTACAGTTTTACCGGCCCTGTGTTTGGTTTCTAACTTTACCAGCAATTTTTGTTCAGCAGGCTGCAATGTTTGCAGCAGTTGTTTTTCTGCTCCTTCAAACCTGAAATTGGGGTCAGTGCTGAAAACAAATCCCCTGCTATCGGGTTTATTTTTTTTTGACATGGTGATCTGTTTTTACAAATGATCAAATGAGTTTTGCTTTTAAACTCAGATCCAGGCTTCTTGCCTGGTGAATCAAAGCACCAACGCTGATATACTCAACGCCTGTTTTCGCATACGCTTCAATATTATCAAGATTGATTCCACCACTTGCTTCTGTTTCAAACTGTTCATCAATTAATGCAATGGCTTCTGCCAATAACTCTGTTGTAAAATTATCTAACATGATGCGGTCAACCTTGCCTGTTTTCAATACACGCTTTACATCATCAATGCTTCTTGCTTCCACTTCAATTTTTAAACCGGGCTTTACTGTTTGTACATAATTATATGCTTTATCAATGGCCACTTCAATGCCTCCGCAATAATCAATATGATTGTCTTTGAGCATAATCATATCATATAAAGCAAACCGATGATTATGCCCTCCGCCAATGACTACTGCTTCTTTTTCCAGCAACCTGAAGTTGGGTGTTGTTTTTCTTGTATCAAGAATTTTTGTGTTGTAGTTTTTCAGTTTTTCTGAATACTTTTTGGTGAGTGTAGCAATACCGCTCATGCGTTGCATACAGTTCAGCACAAGGCGTTCGCACTGCAAAATGGTATGCACACTTGCTTCCACTTCAAACGCTGTTTCACCAGTATGCATGGTATCGCCATCTTTCTTCAATGCAACAAAAACACAATCAGGTTGTTGAAATTGAAAAATAGCTTCTGCAACTTTCATTCCTGCCAGAATTCCTTCCTCCTTAATTTTAAGAACAGCTTTCCCCTTTGCATCTGCTGCAATACAACTGAGTGTTGAATGATCACCTTCTCCAATATCTTCTTTCAGGGCATTTGATATTAGTTGCAGTAAAAGCTCATCATAATTTGCAGTCATGCTGCAAAACTAATGGAATCCATTCTTACACGTGCTGAGCCGGGTGAAACAAAAAACCCCGATCCAAATGACCGGGGCTAAACTTGTATTCTTTACCTGAACTTTATTTCTGTTCAAATTCAATTCCCTGCATTAATTGTTTATCGCCTTTTGTACGCATGTAAACGGTTGTTCTGTAATTACCACTGCCTGTTGTTAAAGTGCCAATGATAAAATTGGATGTAGGATTACTGCCTGAGTGTTGAATTTCAAAATTCCGCACACGGTTGAGTGCAAAGAAATCCTTTAACACCATTTCTGCCTGTCCTTTGCTGAATGTG
>JAYUTS010000033.1:0-4410 GCA_043754995.1 Chitinophagaceae bacterium | reverse complement strand
AAAAAAACATTAGATGAAATTGGCTGGAGTGGTTGGTTGGTGATTGAACGCAGTCGTGATGCAAAGAAACCCTCTGACACAAAGTATAACTATGGAGCGAATACAGTTTATTTGAAGAAGGTATTCCAGGAGTAATTAGCAGGGAGCTTCACCAGGATTGCGATGATTATTCCAGATTGAAAGAATGATCATTTCGTTTTCTGTTTCTTCGTAAATAATAAAAAATTCATTTGGTATATTTTACTTTTCAAGTATAAAAAATAATTCAGTGCCACTGCGTGGTTGAATGGAGTTGTAACAGGGCTCCATTTTTTTTATGCTGAAAAACCGGCTGAAGAGTAATTCATATTCTTCTTTACTGCCACCAAAAGGCGGACCACCTTCAAAACTTTTATTGAACAGAACGCCGGTTATTCTTCCGCCGGGCTTTAGCAATTGATGCATTTGCTTTATATAAGACTCCCGCTGTGATGGATGCAGGGCACAAAAAAAAGTTTGTTCCAGTATTAAATCGTATTGCCCTTCATGTTCAAAAAAATCAGCAGTAACGATCTTGACAGGTTGCTGATCAAATTTTTTCTTTAGCTCAGCCGTTAAAACAGGTGAGATGTCGAGCAAAGTTATATCTGTAAATTTTTCTTTCAGTAAGTATTCTGCTTCATAAGCATTGCCACAGCCGGGGATAAGAATAGAAATATGTTTCACATTGATGCTATTCATGAACTGCTGCAGGGGTGTGGAGCTGTAACCAATATCCCAGCCGGTTTGCTGTTGCAGATAACGGTTGCTCCAGTATGCAGCATCAAGGATTGAATGAGTCATAAGAAAAATCCCTCCGTTTTTTCAGGTGGGATATAAAATCAGTTTTATTGTACTATAAAATAAAAGTAGTTTCCAAAATCAGAAGTTACCCAAGGTCTTTGTTTGTTTGCTGATTTTTCTTTTACTTCTGTTATGGTGAGTTTTAATGCACGATCAAAGTCAGTATTTGGCAGGAGAATATATTTTATTAATGATCCTGTATATAAACCATTGCTGCCGGCAACACCATCGCTGGCTACTGCACCGGGTTGGGTGGCATAAGCAATAATCGTATTGTTAGGAGCTACAATAGCAGCAAGTCCTTCACCAGGGTCCTCCTCACCAAAAGAACCTCTGTCAAATGGATTATTACGGCATGCATCTAATATAATAATGTTCAGTTTGGTTCCCGCAACTCCCATACGGCTTAAAATGCGTGAAACACTTTTACAATCATCTTTAATATCAGCTTTGGATTGTAGTTTAAAATCAATTGGTATCATGAAATTTTCTCCATCTACCTGCATTCCGTGACCTGAATAATAAAACATGGCAACATCAACCCCTATTACCTTAGCTCCAAATTCACGTATAGCTGCTTCCATTTGAGGCTCTGTACCATCTATCACTTCAATTACTTCAAACCCGCAAGACTTCAATAGCTGTACCATCGAACGTGCATCGTTCTTGGGGTTTTTCAGTGCTGTTGTAAACTTATACGACTGGTTACCTATTACTAAAGCAACCTTCTTTTTATAATTGATGGTATTTAAGCCCGAATTATTATTGCCCGATACAATAACCGTATTATTGTTGGGCTTGGTATTGTTATTATTGTTTGGTTTTGTGTTGGTGTTGGTTTGATTGTTTGGTTTTGTATTGTTTGTTTGTATAGGATTATTGTTGTTTGGTTTTGTATTGTTGGGCGTTGTAACCGGATTAATAGTTGGTTTGGTATTGCTATTATTGGCAACCGTAGTAGTATTTGCTTCGCCGTAATTGTTTTTTACCCATGCATCATAAGCGGGTGGTGCTGTATTCTTTCCTGCAAACTTGCCTTCATTCCAGTAACCTTCATCAGGCAAACCATCAAAATGAAACATTTGCCCTTTACCATGGTGACGCTGATCTTTCCATTCACCATCATATCTTTCGCCATTGGTATAATAGTAAATTCCTTTACCATTAAACTTGTTATCCTTAAATGTTCCCTGGTAAAAGTCGCCTATATCATAAAAATATTTTCCTGTTCCGTTGCGGTAACCATTTTTAAAATTGCCTTCGTAAAAGCCATTGTTGTAAACAAATTTACCAAAACCATTTTTACAATCGCCACTGATGCAACCGGAAACACTGCCTTCTTTCAAAAATGTGCTTTTGGGTGTAACCAGGTTATTATCTTCCCAGAATCCAATTTTCTTTTCGCCGGTATTGGGATCATAATTAATGCCCCAGCCATTCCGTTTACTGTCAATAAAATAACCTACATATTTTTCACCTGTTGGAAAAAAGTATGACCCATATCCCGTTAATAAATTTTGACTAAACTGCCCCACCCAACGGGTGCCATCATCCCAGTAATAAGCGCCATAGCCATTACGCAATTTGTTTTTGAAATAACCAAAATAGCGGTCATTACCGCTGTAATATTTCATTCCGTATCCCTCATCGCAGTCACCATTTAAACAACCCGTGGTTCCGATGGGTTTATCGTAATAGGATATTTTGCCATAATATTTACCTCCTTTAAAGAGCCCAATTTGTTTCGTGCCATCCGGAAACGTTTTTTCTCCCTCGCCATAATCTGCCCGGCCGCCAAATTCACCGTTAAAGAATTCGCCTACATAAGTGGTTTTGTCAGGGTATTCCATCCGGCCAAAACCACTGAATACATCAGCAATACTTTCACCAATATATTTTTCTCCGCTTTTCCAGATATAAATACCAAAGCCTTCCCGTTTATCGTCGTAAAACTCGCCTTCATAAATATCGCCATTGGCATATTTGAACTTTCCAAAACCTGAGCTGCAGTTACCGTTTAAGCAGGATTGGGCAAAAGATTGCGTAAAAAAGAAAACAAACAGAATTAGGGTGATGCCGAAAACTTTCATGGTTTGGGTTATTTGGCTCTAAGTTACTTAGGTTTTTACACTTATTCAATACCTTGAAAGCGGTATTAACAATAGTAAGCTGATTTATTTTTACCAGCTTCTTCCTGCCTTATCTTTGCGGCAAATTTATTTGATATATGGAGTTTCAATTTACAGAAGAACAACTTATGATACAGAAGGCGGCAAGGGATTTTGCACAGAATGAATGTTTAGCCGGTGTAATTGAAAGGGATGAGCTTCAGAAGTTTCCGAAAGAACAGGTGAGCAAACTGGCAGATCTTGGTTTTATGGGGATGATGGTAGATCCGCAATATGGCGGATCGGGGATGGATACCGTAAGTTATGTACTGGCGATGGAAGAGATCAGTAAGATTGACGCCAGTGTGAGTGTATGTATGAGTGTAAACAACAGCCTTGTTTGTTACGGCTTGCAGGAATATGGATCTGAAGAACAGAAGCTGAAATACTTAACCCCTTTGGCGCAGGGAAAGAAAGATGGTGAATTATATATCGGAGCTTTTTTGCTGAGTGAGCCCGAAGCTGGCAGCGATGCCACATCACAAAGAACCACTGCCGAAGATAAAGGTGATCACTATTTGATTAATGGAATTAAAAACTGGATCACCAACGGATCAACTGCATCCGTTTACCTGGTGATTGCACAAACCGATACATCAAAAGGCAGCAAGGGCATTAATGCATTTATTGTTGAAAAAAGCTGGCCCGGTGTTTCAGTTGGTGCTAAAGAAAATAAACTTGGCATCCGGGGAAGTGATACACACAGTATTTCTTTTCAGGATGTAAAAGTGCCCAAAGAAAACAGAATTGGTGCAGATGGCTTTGGCTTTAAATTCGCCATGAAAACTTTGGCAGGCGGACGGATAGGTATCGCTTCACAAGCACTTGGTATTGCCAGTGGTGCATACGAACTGTCTTTAAACTATTCGAAACAACGCAAAGCATTTGGTAAAGAAATCATGCATCACCAGGCCATTCAATTTAAACTGGCCGATATGGCAACCCGTATTGAAGCCGCCCGTTTACTTTGTTTGAAAGCTGCCTGTGATAAAGATCAAAAACAGGATTATACGGTAAGTTCTTCTATGGCCAAAGTATTTGCAAGCGAAACAGCTATGTGGACAACTGTGGAAGCGGTACAGATCCACGGTGGCTATGGATTTGTAAAAGAATTTCATGTAGAGCGGTTGATGCGTGATGCCAAGATTACGCAGATTTATGAGGGCACCAGTGAAGTGCAACGAATCGTTATTGGCAGAAGTATTCTAAAATGATGTAAAGCTGGCTATTTCGGGCAATTATTATATTCGTCAACCCATTTTTTAAAAGCATCCAGTTTTTGTTCCAGTGTCATAGAAGAGATTAATAGATAACCGGTTTCTTTATCTCTGAATTTTTTAGAGAATGCGGAACAACGCAAGAAAAGGTTTGCTAGTTCTTCATTACTGGTTTCCCCTGTAAAAACACTGTCTTCAATATT
>JAYUTS010000032.1:0-4422 GCA_043754995.1 Chitinophagaceae bacterium | reverse complement strand
TACTATAACATTCAATTTGATCCCAACAATAACAAAACATTCTTTGCTGATAAGGGAAGAATACCCGACTATCACAATGTAAGTTTTGCATTGAACTATCTGCCCAGCATTGGCAAGAAAAATCCAAAAGCTTTTGCAGTATATGTGTTGAGCGTTAGCAATATTTTCAACATCAGGCAAGTATATGGGTATAGTTATTCTGGCAATGGAATGCGCAGGCAAGAGATTGTGCCACCATCAAGAATGTTTGTTTTTATAGGTGCATTCATCAGCTTTGGTGTTGACAGAACAGACGATGCCATCAATAATAATTTATAATCGTAAAAGTTACCGGTATGAATCTCTATCTCTTATTTAAAGTTGTTCATTTGCTGGCAGTGGTCGCTTTTTTAGGAAATATTACTACTGGACTATTCTGGATGAAATGGGCGTACAAATCAAAAAATACCGGCTATATGCAGCATGCTGTTTCAGGTATTATTACTTCTGATAAATTATTTACCGTTCCCGGTGTTATCATTCTTACACTGGGTGGTATTGCGGCTGCAATTAATGGTGGGTTGCCATTACTTAGTACAGGTTGGATTTTCTGGTCACTTATTTTATTCTCATTGTCTGGTTTATTCTTTGCTGTAAAAGTAGCACCGCTCCAAAAAAAAATGAAAAAGTATTTGGAAATAAGCAGCAGTGAAAATAACTATCAGCAGCAACACTTCACAGGTATAATGAAACAATGGGAGTTTTGGGGAGCACTTGCTTTACTAACACCACTCATCTCATTTTTTATGATGGTATTAAAATGGCCTTTAGTAAGCCCGCTGAGTCAATAAAATATAAATTAAACATCAACCTTAAACATTTCATCATGTCAAATTTTCAACGCATCCCGGATGCAAACGAACCCAGGGATAAAGCACTTTGGGAAATTGCTCAAAAAAGGGCCTCTTTCAAAACCCATTTAATAACTTATGTTTTAATCAACACGTTTCTATGGATATTATGGGCTATAAGAGGAAGTGAAAGATACGATGGAGGAATTCCATGGCCACTTTGGGCTACGCTTGGCTGGGGTATTGGCATTGTGTCGCATTACATGGGTGCCTATGTTTATCCCAAAAGCAATAGTGTAGAACGGGAGTACGAAAAACTGAAAAACAAACAACAATAAATTTTAAACAATAAACAGATCATTTATGAAACAAGTTCTTATTGCCTTCTTATTGGCTATCACTTTTACCAATGCATTTGCACAATCAGAAAAATATACAGGTGCCATGCAAAAAAACTTAGAAACTTTTGGTACAGCAAAAACTCCGGCAGAAATGCATGATTTAAGCAATGCGTTTGAACGTATTGGAGAAGTAGAAAAAAACCAATGGCTTCCTTTTTATTATGCAGCTATGACGGAAGTGCTCAATGGATTTATGTTAACAGATAAAACAGGAGTTGATCCTATTGCAGACCGTGCTGAATTATTAATCAATAAAGCAGATGCAATTGAAAAAAACAATTCAGAGATATCCTGCATTAAATCGATGATTGCTTCTTTAAGAATGATGGTAAACCCAATGCAGCGTTGGCAACAATACGGAGCTTTATCAACACAGTTGATTGAGCAGGCAAAGCAACAGGATCCCGCCAATCCACGTCCGTATGCATTGATGGCACAAAATCTTTTTTATACTCCTGCACAATTTGGTGGTGGATGTACAACAGCAAAACCAGTAGCAGAAGAAGGTGTAAAATTGTTAAATGCATTTCAAATTAAATCTCCTTTACATCCAAACTGGGGAAAGACGCAGTTTGATATGGTGCTGGAACAGTGTAAATAATGTGTATTAGTCCTGTGCCAACTGGCACAGGACTCCTTTATTTTTGAAGTTTAAACAACAGTATATGGAACAGCCCGAATTTTCAACACAAAGCAGTTTACAGTTGATTGAAAGTATGATCAATAAAGCACAAAACCGTTTTAATGAAAACGGTCATTTGTATTTGTTGTGGGGCTGGGTCATTTTTATCTGCAGTATTGTTCATTTTGTAGTTGATTACTGGAACATCTATGACAAACCACAGTTTGTTTGGTTTGCTACATGGGGTGCAGTGATTTATCAAATGACTTATCTTGCCCGAACCAAAAAGAAAGAACGTGTAAAAACCTATACAGATGAAATCATTGGTCATGTATGGATTGTATTTGTCATCACCATGGCATTGATTGGATATGTTGCTGGAAAATTTGGTGCATGGGGGTTGATGTATCCATTGTTTTTGATTTTGTATGGTACACCTACCTTCTTGTGTGGAGCCATTATTAAATTTCCTCCTTTGCAGATTGGTGCTGTTGGCTGCTGGATACTGGCCATTGCATCCTCATTTGTTATTAATCAATACCAGGTATTGTTTCTTGCTTTAGCAGTGCTCTCTGCATGGATTGTACCCGGATACCTGCTTCGTTCACGGTTTAAAAAACAAAACTGACATGGAAGAAAAGCAATTATCAGAAAAAGAAAGTCTGTTCATCATTCAACAAATGATTAACCGGGCAAAGGATGTATTTGTTGATACAGGTATCGGCCCCATCTTATGGGGTGCTGTTATTACCATTTGCAGCCTGGTGCAGTTCATGCAGATACAATTTGATTTTGAATTGCCGTTTGATATCTGGCTCCTTGCTTTATTTGCAATTATTCCACAACTGTTTATTTCTGTTAAAGAACGTCGTGAGCGCAAAGCAAAAGGATGGGATCATGATATCATGGGATATGTATGGATCTGTTTTGGCATTGGCATCTTTGTTGTAAATTTTATTAATAACGCTGCAGCGGCTCAACTCAACCCTCTATTAATCGAATACCATGAGCTTACAGGTAAAACAGAAATCATCAATTTCTGGAGCTTTGGAACCAGTTATTTATTATTTGTTTATGGCTATCCCACTATTGTAACCGGAGCTGCACGCCAATTTAAACTCATGATTTTTGGCGGTGTGTTTTGCTGGGTATGTGCAATTATCACAGCATTCACTGTTGTAAAAATCGATTTTTTGCTGATGGCTTTGTCTGCAACACTTGCATGGCTGATACCCGGAATTATTTTAAGACGTAATTATCTTTTGCAGAAAGAGCAACATGTTTAAAGAACTCGATCCCATATTACATTCGCAATTGCGGCTGGCCGTTATGAGTTTACTCATAGGGGTAAAAGAAGCAGAGTTTACATTCATTAAAGAAAAAACCGGGTCAACTGCAGGTAACCTGAGTGTGCAGATCAGTAAACTGAAAGAAGCAGGCTATGTGGATGTAACCAAACAGTTTAAAGACAACTATCCACTAACCATTTGCAAAATCACTGCAAAAGGAATCACCTCTTTTGAAACCTATGTGAAAGCATTGCAAACTTATCTGCCCAAATAACGCCTCATCTCCGAGCCTTTGGTCGGGTCAGACATATATCGTCTCATCTCACCTTTAACTCATTCACCAAACTATTTCAGGACTATACAAACTTTTATAATAGTTAGAGCTGTGTTGAGATGGCTTCCTCTTTTGGGGGAAGCCGGATGGGGGCTAAACCTTATCTTTACTTTTTTGTTATTGTTGCACCCACGGTTATGGAATCAATTATCAAGGTTACCCATCTCACAAAAGTATTTAAGGAAGTTACCGCCGTAAATGATCTGTCTTTTACAGTTCAAAAAGCTGATGTATATGGTTTCCTGGGACAGAACGGTGCAGGAAAATCCACCACTATCCGTATGTTACTTACGCTGGTTACAGCAAGTGCAGGCAACATTGAAATCTTTGGATATGATCTCCTAAAACATCGTAAGAAAATTTTGCGTAATGTGGGAGCCGTTATTGAACGTCCTGATTTATATAAATATCTCACAGCATTTGAAACCCTGCAGCTCTTTGCCAAAATGAGTGAAGTAAAAATCGGCCGGCAACAATTGATGGAGCAATTAGAATTGGTAGGGCTTGCACAACGGGCACACAGTAAAGTTCGCACCTATTCGCAGGGTATGAAACAAAGGCTGGGTCTTGCAGTGGCGCTGGTGCACAATCCGGAGTTGATCATTTTAGATGAACCAACCAATGGGTTGGATCCGCAGGGAATTGCAGATATCAGGAATTTAATTTTGATGTTAAGCCAGAAGATGAATAAAACAATTTTAGTTTCTTCGCACCTGTTGAGTGAAATTGAACAGATGGCCAACCGGATGCTGATCATTGATAAAGGGCAAAAGCTGGTGGAGGGAACGGTGAATGAATTATTCAGCCCCGATGATACGTTGATCTATCTTGAAACAACAGCCAATGTTATTTGTGAAAATGTTCTCCGTTCAAACGGTTATGCTTCTAATATCACAACCGCCAACGATAACGGCATAGAACTGAAGTTGCGTAAAGAACAGGTGCC
>JAYUTS010000031.1:0-2016 GCA_043754995.1 Chitinophagaceae bacterium | reverse complement strand
CATCCATTGCCCACTTTGGTTTTGGATTAACCCTGCTCGGTATTTTAATTTCATCTTCAAAGAAAGAAGTGTTGAGTTGGAACACCAGTGGCA
This sequence comes from Chitinophagaceae bacterium, assembly GCA_043754995.1. Lineage (GTDB taxonomy): Bacteria > Bacteroidota > Bacteroidia > Chitinophagales > Chitinophagaceae > Lacibacter. The sequence goes on along the minus strand of JAYUTS010000031.1, from coordinate 1,923 downwards.
TCATGGTGAACTTTGGTGAAGAGAGCAAAGAAAACTCAGCCGAAAACTTAACGCTTGTAAAAGGTGTTGCTACAGATATGGGTAAGTACATGGTTACTTATCTCGGCGATTCAACACATCCTTCTGACCCCAAACAATATTTCAAAATTCATTTTCAATACAAGAATTCAACTGAGGGATTTACATTGTATCCTGATGCATTTGTGAATTACAAAGGCAATGAACAGTTGATGGCCAACCCCGATAGTAAACACTATATTCATAAAGATGTGTTTACTTATATCACATCGCTGCCTAACCCGGCAAAAAATAAAGACACGGCTACATTCAAAGAGCATAAAATAAAACCGGGCGATACCATCTTCTACAGCCAGGGTTTTCTTGTATTGGAAGGATTGGGCAGGCAAATCAGCAGAAAGAATATTCCAACGAAACCTACGGATTCAGTTTTTGCAGCAACCATTACAGTGTATGCAAAGGACAGCAGTAAATACAGTGCAGAGCCGTTGTTGATTCTTAGTGGCAATGATGTGCAGCCTGTTGCAGACACAATTATTTCTCAAAGCCTGGTATTAGCGTTTACAGGAGCTGAGGCTGATGGCATCAAACTCGGTGTGAAGGAAAGCAATGCCATTCTTCAGTATGTAACACTCAAGGCTTATCAATTCCCTGCTATTAATGTGTTGTGGCTGGGTATTATTTTGATGGCAATTGGATTTATTCTTGCATCGATCAATCATATTATTAAGAACAGGAAGTCTGCAATGAAGATTGTATAGGACAAAGATTAAGAAAATCTTCACAAGGCAGCGTCGGTTACCTTCTATCTGTCTGTTGTATTAACTCAATGGAATGATTAATTTACACTGTCAATGAAGTTGAAGAAAAATACATACTTGTTTTATCTGTTTACCCTAATCCTCCTGTTAGGTTCATCTGTTCTGTTTGCTCAGGAACATCCTTTGCCTCCGCATCCTGATTCGGCTGCACCTAAGTCCAATATCAAAACAGTTTATGGAACTAATGATACCGTGTTTGTAAAAGCAATGATCATTAATGGTGAAGTGCTGGGAGGTAAAGAATTGAGTGAAGTGTTTGTATGGGGAGGCAATCCAAAAGATGCAGCCAAATACTGGGCCGCATGGACGAGGTTACGCAATGCCGTTTATGTTACTTATCCCTATGCAAGATCAGCCGGCATTGTAATGGTAGATGTAAATAAACACCTGGAAAGTATAACAGGAAAAAGTGAACGGAAAAAATACATCAAATCACGTGAAAAAGAATTAAGGGCTTCGTTTACCGATAAAGTAACTGATTTGTCTATCTACCAGGGAAAGGTGCTGATGAAACTGATCAACCGCCAAACAGGGAATAACTGTTTTGAAATCATTAAAGAAATGAAAGGAGGATTTACTGCCGGGTTTTATCAAACACTCATGTTTGTGGTAGGCAGCAGTTTAAAACAACAATGGAACCCATCAGAAGAAAAAATTGATCGCCAGATCGAATCAATTGTACAGGAGATTGATCGTATGTATTACGGAAGCCCGGCAGTATCATTCACTTCGGGTTCAAAATAAGTCCTCAGCATTTCATATTTTCACCACCTTAAATTTCATACATGAAACTGGATATACTGGCCTTTGGCGTACACCCCGATGATGTTGAACTGAGCTGTGGCGGCACATTGATCGTTGAAATTGCAAACGGCAAACAGGTAGGCGTTATTGATCTTACACGTGGCGAATTGGGAACAAGAGGCACAGCCGAAACAAGAAAAGAAGAAGCAGCTTTAGCAGCAAAGATCATGGGTGTACATGTTCGGGAAAACTTAGGCATGCGTGATGGTTTTTTTCAAAATGATGAACAGCATCAGTTGCAGATCATTCAAAAGTTGCGTCAATATCAACCGGAGATTGT
>JAYUTS010000030.1:0-2018 GCA_043754995.1 Chitinophagaceae bacterium | reverse complement strand
TAAGCAGCATTGCTGTTACGAGCTGCAAAAACTGTAACACCGAATTTATCAAAACGTTTACCATAAAATAGGTGTAGATCCAACCCCGCAGCAGTTGTGCCATTGAAATGAAATTTCAATTCCTGTACATCTGTTGGTGTTTTTGAAATCAGGTTCACCAGCCCGGCAATGGCACCGCCACCATATAAAGTAGAAGATGATCCTTTGATGATCTCAGCCTGTTTTAAATCAAGTGGTGGAATCTGTAATAAGCCCAAACCACTTGCAGCACCACTGTATAACGGAAAACCGTCTTTCAGGATTTGGGTGTATCGTCCGTCCAGGCCCTGGATTCGGATAGCTGCATTGGCAGATGTTGCGGAAGTTTGTTGTGTTTGAATACCCGTACTTTCATTCAACAGCATGCGGATATCGCCGGGTTTCATGTTGGCTTTTTCATCCAGCTCTTCCCCTGCAATAAATTCAACACGGGTTGGAATATTTTGGATGCTTCTGGTGCTGCGGGTAGAGGTGATGATGATCTCTTCTTCTTCCTCTTCTGCAGGTGCCAACAAAATATCTAAGGAAGAAGGGAAGGGTGAACTGATCTCCTGTTCTGCGGTTTCGTAACCAATATGCGAAACCACAACAGTAATTTTTTCTTTATTGTCGGTTGATAAAACTGCTGCACCAATAGAATCAGCAACCACTGTTTGCTTGCTGCCTTTTACCAGGATGCTTGCACCGGGTAAAACGGTTTGCGTTGTTTTATCTTTTATACGAAAGCGGATCTGTTGTTGCGCTGTTGCTGTAAAGGATGTACAGGTAAGCAACAACAGTAATATGAATTTCTGCATAAATAAAAATAGTTAAGTGAAAAGAATCAATGATAAAATCAGGCGGCACTTAACTGCGGCGGTTGCCAGATGGGGAAGTAAATTTCTGATAGTTGCTGTTGTATTTCTTCTGCATAATGAACAGCCGCAGGTTCAGGTGATTTCAGTTTAATGCAGTTGCATGTTTTTGAAAACTGTAACCCACAGCAGGAACAACTGCAAAAGGGTGTGCAGCTTTCTTCCTCTTCATGTTCAATGGCTGAGAACGAAACAGAAGACGTGGCTTCTTTTTTATCGGTACAGCTATTTTCATCTGCACAGGGAAATGCAGAGAGGAGCAAGAGATAAACAGATAAGATATAAGTAAAAAACTTCACGCTGCAAATCTAAACGATGAAAGGTAAATGCAAACAGATATTTCGGAAGCATCGTTGCAAAAATTATCGCTTCAAAAAAACCTGGGCAATTTGTGTGCTTCGCATGGTTTGCGGAACAAGGTTATAGGTAATGGCCATGATCAATTCATCATCAGGATAAATCACCAGGAAAGCTCCGCTGCCGGTGGCTACACCTCCATGATGAATTTGCTTTCTTCCGGCATTGTCGGTTTCAATACGAAAGCCAATACCATAAATATTTTTTTCGCCTGTTGAAAGTTTATAAGGCGTCCATAACTGTTCAACTGTTGCTGCTGTAATAAAGTTCTTTGCCGTTAATGCCTGTGCCATTTTTACCAGGTCAATGGGTGTGCTTAGAAAACCACCACCGGCCCATTTATTACTGTTATCAACAAAGGGTGCATTCACCAGCCTGTTAAAACGGTTTTCATAAAACCTTGTTCGGTTGGGTACAATACTGTCTGTATGATCAGGTGCAGTATTGTGCATGTCAAGAGGTATAAAAACTTCCTGCTGCATATAATTTATAAACGGAACACTTGAAGCACCTTCCATTGCAGCACTCAACAGGTTAAACCCATAACTGGAATAAGAATGTTTAGTGCCGGGTTTGAACAATAAACTATCATCTTTAAAAATAGTAATGCTTTCTTTTACAGAATAGTAAGGTTTGGTGTTCAATACTTCATGCATATTTGCATAATGTCTTACACCTCCTGTATGACTGGTAAGATGCCTCACTGTAAGTGCATATTTCTTTAAAGGAAAATAAGGAACATACTGTTGCACGGGACTGTCAAGATTT
>JAYUTS010000029.1:0-10395 GCA_043754995.1 Chitinophagaceae bacterium | reverse complement strand
GATCCATTTCTGTTTTTACAAAATCCATCAGTGTTTTAATGTGATTGGGAGAAAAATCAAAACGCAAACCTGCTGCTTCATAGAGCTGAGGTAATGTTTTTGTGCCGCCCAAACTCAACGCATTGATATAATTATTCAATGCCTGTTGCGGATCTTTTTTAAATTGCATCCACAAACCAATTGCACCGAGCTGGGCAATGCCATACTCAATATAATAGAAAGGAACTTCAAACAAATGCAACTGCCGTTGCCATTCGTATGGACGAAATTGTTCCAATCCACTATAATCAATCATACCTGTGCTGTATTCAGCGGCAAGGGATATCCACTTTGCTCCTCTTTCTTCAACTGTGTGGGCAGGATTTTCATAGATCCAATGTTGAAATGCATCTACACGTGCAATCCATGGTAAGATGGTGAGCACCCGTTCCAGTTGTTTGAATTTTGCTCTACGCAGTTCATCAGCATCTTTAAAGAAAATGGTCCAATGTTCCATACTGAACAGTTCCATTGCCATACTTGCAACTTCAGCCATCTCAGCTCCGTATTCTTTAAACCCTGTTAATTCCAGGTCATGTGTAAGAAAAGAATGAACGGCATGGCCACCTTCATGTACCATCGTTGTTACATCATCCAGCGTTCCTGCTGCATTCATAAAAATAAAAGGAGCACCCGTTTCTGCTAAAGGCATATTATAACCACCGGGAGCTTTTCCTTTTCTGCTGTCAAGATCAAACCGATTTAATTCATTCATTTTTTTTAAACACTCAGCAAAGAAGGGATTGAGTTGTTGAAAACATGCAATGGTTTTATCAGTTAACTCTTTTCCGTTGTTAAAAGGTTGTAATGGCTGAATGCCTTCAGGCTCAGCCTCCATATCCCAGGGACGCAATACATCCACTCCAATACTTTTTCGTTGCGCTTCATAAATAATTTTTACTAATGGAATAATATGCAGTTTCACTGCTTCATGAAAATTAAAACAGTCCTGTGCTGTATAATCAAAGCGACCCAGTTCCTTAAATTTATAATCACGGTAATTACTATACCCTGTATTCAGTGCAATCCGGTGACGCTTTTCAACCAATTGATTAAATAATTCATTCAACGCATCTCTGTCCTTGTAACGACGGTTCTGCACTTTAAAATAAACTTCTTCTCTTAATTTCCGATCAGGGTTTTCCAAAAACTTGCCAGCTTGTTGTAGGGTATATTCTTTTCCATTTATTTCAACCGTCATCTTCCCTGCTATTTGTCCAAAGAGTTGCTGCATTACATTCAACTCTGCCATGATGGGAATATTTTCCTCACGAAACAAGTCAATGCTTTTTCTAATTGAACGCAGGTAAGTGAAATATTTTTCAGCATCCAGTTCTTTAGTGAAAGGAGATTCAACCAGTTTGCGGTTTAATTTATCTGCATAGGGTTGCATTTTTGGAGCAATCTCCATATAGAAATAGTTGAACGCTTCTTCTAATTGTTTGTTTTCTGTATCACAGGTCATGCGAACCTGCCGCCAGCATGCATCCTCACTTATAATTGCTTCCAACTCGCTGCTGTCTTTTAACCATTGTTCAAGATCTGATTTGCTGTTAAGGGGTTGATTCAGTAATTGTAAAAAATAAGGCTCCAGTAATTCCCATGTTGTAATGGAAAAATCTTTTGGTAAAAATTTTCGCTCAATGGGTTGAATGTTTGCACTCAGCATAATATATGTTTAACTTCTTTAATTGAAATTGCCGGAAAAACGTAAGACGGGAAGAAGTAGGTTTCAGAGAAACACTTCACGCCTTTCCGCCTTACCGGCAACGATTATGATTGCTTAAAAATTAATCTTCTTTTTTCTTTTTTGGCGCAGCCTTTTTCTTTGGAGCTTCTTCAACAGAGGTTGTTTCAATTGTTGGCTCTGCTTTCTTTTTTGCAGCTTTCTTTTCTGGCTTCTTTTCTTCAACTTCAACAACCTCTTCAACCACTTCTTCTTCAACAGGTTGTTCTGTTAATTTTATTTCTATGCCTTTGGCTTTGATAACGCTGTACCATTTCAGCATCTTTTTCATATCGCTGCTATATACTCTTTCAAAGTCCATGTCAGGATATACTTTTTCAAAATATGCTTTCACTGCATTGGCGTTTTTTTCATCGGGCAATGCGCCGCCGGCTGCTTCCATCGCTTTTAAAACGTCTGTCAGGTTTACATTGTCACGAACCGTATAAATTTCTATACTCTCCAGATGTGAAAACTGGTGCTGACGTGTTGAAGCAAATTTCGTTGATTGATCATCCAATGAACGTACAATGGCACCATCGCTTTTGCTGCTGACCAGTTCATATAAACCGGGCATTCCGGTTACTGCTATTAATTTTGCGTATTCCATAATATTATTAATTCAAGGGCTGCAAGTTAAGATATTTGTACAAACCTGATTTCATAATTCGGAGCCCTTGGAGTAGCTTCGAAAGAAATCACCAGTAGTTATGATACGCAGCTTGCTTGTTTTGGTCTTTGCCTTGCAAAGCTTGTGCCTTTTTGCACAGAACGGACTTGGAATCTATAAAAATTTGAAGCAGGAGGAAGGGAGAATAATTGTTACTACTTCAACAGGGCAGCTTTTTTTCAAAAATTATCCAAATGGCATTATCCAAACAACATTTGAACCCAATCAATATAAAGGAGATCAGGTGAGTAATGCGGTTATTCAAAAACCAATTGCTGGTATTCGTCTCATCAAAAATCATCAGAACAATCTGCAACTGATGATGGGTAAAACAATGGTTACAGTACAAAAAAAACCGGTTCAGGTGTACTATTCAAAAAACACGAAAGGATTTTCGTTGATCAATTATGAGCTTAAAGATGAACATCATACAATGCAGTTTGCTGTTGAGCCAACGGAACAATTTTTTGGTACCGGGTCCCGCTCTATTCCAATGGACAAAAAAGGATATAAAGTAGAACTGAACAATAATCCATGGTATGGTTACAGTACAAATGCTGATAATCTCAATTTTTCGATTCCATTTCTGCAATCAAGTAAGGGGTATGCTTTGTTTATTGATAATCCATCCCGTGGATTTTTAGATATGGGAAAAACGAATGAAACAATTCTTGAAGTTGGATTAAAAGCAGGGAAGTTGCAATTCTATACATTCTTTGGTGAAACTGCGGGTGAACTTGTTCATCAGTTTACATGGCTTGTGGGTCGTATGCCCATGCCGCCACGTTGGACCATGGGAAATTTTATGAGCCGTTTTGGCTACAGAACACAGGATGAAGTAATGACGATTGCACAAAAAATGAAAGACCAGGAATTTCCGTTTGATGCAGTGATTATTGACCTTTTCTGGTTTGGTGATGCAGTACATGGCGCATGGAACATCGGTAATCTTGACTGGAACAAACAACGTTTTCCTCAACCAGAAAAAATGATCACTGATCTTAAAAAGCAAAACATAAAAACAATTCTCATTACAGAGCCGTTTGTTTTATCTGAATCGTTCAACTACAAATACACACAGCAACAGAAATTGAATGCTGTCGATAAGAATGGTGATACAATTGGCATCAAAGAGTTTTATTTTGGACATACAGGGCTCCTGGATATTTTTCAAAACAAAACAAAAGACTGGTTCTGGAGCAAGTATGATGCACAGATTAAAAAAGGGGTTGCCGGTTGGTGGGGCGATTTGGGTGAACCTGAAAAGCATCCCAGTTATGTGTATCATAATTTAAAAGATCTTGGACAAAAACGCTTGTTCAATGCAGATGAAGTACACAATATGTATGGTCATGTATGGAGCCAGATGTTGTTTGAAAAATATGCAAAGCATTACCCCAACGAAAGATTGTTTCATTTAAACCGGAGTGGATTTGCAGGTACCTGGCGCTATGGCTCCGTTCCATGGAGTGGAGATGTTGACAGGAGCTGGAATGGCTTCCGTGCACAGTTGCCCATTATGCAAAGCATGAGTTTAAGTGGTGTTCCAACTATGCACAGTGATGCCGGGGGCTTTGCAATGGGGCAAAGAGATCCGGAATTATACATGCGCTGGTTGCAGATGGCGGTGTTTACGCCCATCTTTCGTCCGCATGGAAGTGTAAATGCACCCGATACTTCCATTGCACAAATAGAAAGTGAACCCGTGTTCTATGATGAACCTAATAAAAGCATTTTAAGAAAGTTTATTCAACTTCGTTACCAACTGATGCCATACGTTTACACACTTGCATACGATGCTGCAACGAAAGGAACCCCTTTTGTACGACCCATGTTTTACAATGATAATACTGACAGCAATCTATATAAAGCTAATGATCAATACATGTTTGGCGATGCATTATTAATTGCACCGGTGCTTGAGAAAGGTGCAACAAAACGAAAATTGTATTTGCCCAAAGGACAATGGTATAATTTCTGGAACCCTTCAGAAAAAAGGAATGGTGCTGAATGGATTGAAGTGGCTGTAACTCCGGAAAGCATTCCGGTGTTTGTAAAAGCAGGAAGCGTACTGCCAATGAAACCAGTTTTTAATAACACAGCTAGTTATCCTAAGGACAAGATCATCTTACATTATTATGCTGCAGAAGGAAGTCAACAAACTGTGATGTATGAAGATGATGGAACAACAAACAAAGCAAATGAAAAAAATCAATTTGAATTGATCCGGTTCATTACATCAACTAAGGATAAGCAAGTAAACTTTACAATTAACAGTAATAACGGAGAATATAATGGCAAGCCATTGCAACGGCAGATTGAACTATTTGTTCATGGTATTACAGATGTTACACGAGTGTTGATCGATGGCAGACCTTTCAGTAAATGGATGATACATGAAGATGGCATACATGTGCCAGTGTTTATGTGGGAGAAAGGAACGAAGAAGATTGAAATAAAATAAATTACAACACAGAGTTAAGGAGGAATAGAGTTTTCACAAAGAACTTTGTGCTACTCTTCAACCCATCTTAAATAATCATTCTGATGCGCAATATGAAAAGATGCAGCAGGATAAGCTTTGTCAAAGGCTGTTGGTTTTTTTACTTTCTGTTCTTTCCACTTGCATTCAAATGCAGTAAGAACATCCGCATTTTCCTCAACCAGATCAATTTCCTGTTGATCATATGTTCGCCAGAAATAACTGTTGACAGGATGTTCAAAATAGCTGTTTCGTTTCAGTCGTTCGCTTATAAAATAATTTTCCCAAAGCTGACCCATATCCTGCCGCATCGCAGGCAAGTTAAAATTTCCAATCAGCGCATTACGGATGCCGTTATCAAAAAAATACCAGCGGCTGCTTTTTACAATTTCCTTACGCATGTTTTTGCTGTATCCTTTTCTGCGGAAGATGAGAAACACTTTTTCAAGCAGATCAAGATAACGCTCCACTGTGTTTTTGCTCATGCCCAATTGTTTGCCCAGTTCATGCAAAGAAACCTCGCTGCCAACCTGGTGTGCTATTAATCCAAGCAGGTCTCTTATCTTTTGCGGATTTCTGATGTCTTCAAATGCAAGTATATCTTTTAATAAAAAAACCCGGAGCAGTTCATTTAAGTATTGTTGCTTTTCAAGTATTGTATTTTGCTGAAGCAGCTCAGGGTAATAACCAAAGATCAAACGTTCTTCCAACGCCTGCTTTGTTTCTACTAAATTTTCATACTGCTTCATTTCGAGTTGAGCAATCGGAAACATCTGGTATGAAATGGTTCTGCCGGTTAATCCTTCCCCCGATTGTATCAAATCAAAAGAAGAGGATCCGGTGAGGATGATATGTAGAGGCTTTATCTGATCAATCATCAGCTTTGCTTTTGCTCCAATATCTTTTACATAATGAGCCTCATCAATAATTAAAAGATTATAGCCTTTCAGCAAACGCTCATAATTGGCAACAGATCTTTTTTCAAGTATGGCTTGTGTTTCCACATCTTCACCATTCAGCCACAATGTTTTTTTGTCGGTATTTTTTTGAATGGCTTGAAGCAAAGCTGTTTTTCCCACACGTCTTGCACCCAGTAACAAACCCACCTTTTGCTTTGAAAGGTTCGATTCAATTTTTGTTTGGAGCCATCTCTGATACATAGCAGATTAAAGTTGGACTATATTTTAGGGATCATAATGACTAAGTTTACATTAATTCGGTCATTATGATGACCAAATTTACATTAATTCGGTCAGCCAACAAGTTTTATGCTCAAAAAAACCGTCTGAAGATTTCAGACGGTTTTGTATAATTTATTAGATGGCTGTTTACGCCATCTGCGAACTCATTGACTTCGATTGTTTCTTTCTTTCATCTTCATCCAGTATCACTTTACGCATACGGATATTGACGGGAGTAACTTCAATACATTCATCAAACTGAATGTATTCCATACACTCTTCCAAGGTCATTAATGTTTTCGGAGCCATACGTGTTGCATCATCTGTTCCGCTTGCACGGTGGTTGGTTAACTTCTTTGGCTCAGTTGCATTAACAATCAAATCACCCGGTTTAATGTTTTCTGCAATGATCTGTCCTGCATAAACTTCTTCAGCGGCATCAACGAAGAATGTACCACGATCCTGTAATTTATCAATAGAGTAACCGGTAGTTTTTGCTGTATTTTTTGAAATCAATACACCATTGTTTCTCCCGGGTATATTTCCCTTCCATGGTTTGTATTCGTTGAAACGATGTGCCATTACAGCTTCACCTGTTGTAGCAGTGAGCATTTGTGTACGTAAACCAATCAAACCTCTTGAAGGAATTTCAAATTCAAGATGCTGCATTTCACCTTTGGTTTCCATGATCATCATTTCACCTTTACGGCGAGTAACAAGATCAATCACCTTGCTTGCAAACTCCTGCGGTACATCTACCACCAGTATTTCATAAGGCTCACATTTTTTACCATTCAATTCTTTGGTAATTACCTGCGGCTGACCTACGGTTAATTCATACCCTTCCCTGCGCATGGTTTCAATTAAGATACCAAGGTGCAGAATACCACGGCCATAAACCATGAGGCTATCACCATCTTCACTATCTGTTACACGTAAGGCAAGGTTCTTTTCTGTTTCTTTCATCAACCTGTCACGCAAATGACGGCTGGTTACAAACTTTCCATCTTTACCAAAGAAAGGCGAGTTGTTTACGCTGAACAACATATTCATTGTTGGTTCATCTACACTGATCACGGGTAATGCTTCGGGGTTATCCGCATCAGCCAGGGTATCACCAATATTAAAATCATCTACACCTACTACTGCACAAAGATCACCGGCAATAACTTCTGTTACTTTCTTTTTGCCCATTCCTTCAAACACATACAGTTCTTTTACTTTCAGTTTCCTGATTGTTCCGTCGGCCTGCATCAAAGCCACCTGCTGATTTTCTTTAATAACACCACGACTTACTTTACCAATGGCAATACGGCCAAGGAAGGAAGAATAATCCAATGAAGTCAATTGCATTTGCAATGGACCTTCCGCCACTTTTGGTGCAGGAACATATTTAATAATACCATCCAATAAAGGGAAGATATTATCAATCTCCGTTAATGAGTCGTTGAACCAACCGTTTTTTCCACTACCATAGTAAGTGGGGAAATCCAATTGTTCTTCTGTAGCATCGAGGTTAAAGAAGAGTTCAAAAATTGCATCATGTACTTCATCGGGTCTGCAGTTAGGTTTATCAACTTTGTTGATGACAACAATTGGTTTTAACTTCAACTGCAAAGCTTTTTGTAACACAAAACGTGTTTGTGGCATGGGGCCTTCAAAAGCATCCACCAGCAAAACCACGCCATCGGCCATTTTTAATACACGTTCCACTTCACCGCCAAAATCGGCGTGACCCGGAGTATCAATTACATTAATTTTTACACCATTATATACAACAGATGCGTTTTTAGAAAAGATGGTAATGCCACGCTCCCTTTCAAGATCGTTGCTATCCATAATCAGCTCACCTGTATCCTGATTATCACGAAACACTTTGGTGGCGTGTAAAATTTTATCTACCAGGGTTGTTTTTCCATGATCTACGTGTGCAATAATTGCTATGTTGCGAATATTCATAATCAATACGTTAGACGAGTGGCAACAGCCACACTGTCGTTTTTAAGTCGGCAAAGGTAGGTCATTAAAGCGGGGTGGCAAGGGAAAAGGAGGTTAATGTTTGGTTACGGACTGAGTTGCAATTAATATAGGGCAGGTTACTTTTTACACACTAAAGCAGGAATATAAATTGATTCTTATTGAAGAACTGTTCCTTTAAACTTCTGCATTGCTTTTTCAGCCCGCCTGATGGCTAATTGCTTTTTATAGTTGAACCATTTTTGTCCTCTCATCTTAAACATAATTCCATCAAACTTGCGTTGCGCTGTTACATTCCATAATCCCTGCATAATAATCCCCAATGTAGAACCAAGTGTGCGGACAGATAAACCAAATCCACCTTCTGCATATTCTATGTGATGCCAGTAGCCGCTGGGCATATACAAGGTATCTCCATATTCCAGGAAACCAGTGTAACCTTTCGCATACTGCATAGCCGGATACGTTTCAAAGTCAGGTTTATCAATATCTACCAAGCCATGTACATTAAATGGAAGACGGTATAAGAAAACGCTTTGATCGGGGGGAAATAAAACCACACGACGCTTACCTACAAACTGTGTAAGAAATACATTACCCATGTCAATATCCATATGCATGCGTGTTACCGAATGCTTAGGACCAAAAAACATGAAGGGCACTTTGATATAGCGATTGGTGATTTTCGGATAACCAAAATCTTTCAGCAGTTCGGGTTTGTGTTTAAACACAGGAAATAAAAACAATCTTAAATCGGTTGGTTCTTTTTCGATGAGATCAAGATATTCATTGAACTTCATCTTTGCATGCGCTACACTTAATGTTTCGCTGGGATTTGCTTGTTTGGTACTGAAGAGTTTTACCTCGAGATCACCCATGGACTGTTTGAAAAAATCCATCGTCCACTTTTCATAAGCAGGATATTGTTTCCACAAGCCACGCAATACAACCGGCTTCTGAGGTCGCAGATATTTTTCAGTAAATTCTTTACGTGTAATGGTTGTGCCGTCAATGATTGGAATTGGATTATCAATATTCATCTTCATACCTGTAATTTTTTGCAACATTCCTGTTGCATTTGCAAAGAGGCACAAATTTAAGCCAATTCATATAACCATCCTTGAAAAGTAAATGATTGGTTGAGGAAAGATCTGTCACAAATGATTTACAATTCGTTCCATACCTTTTTTGCAAACTGCTCCAGCCCCGGATCACGGGCCCCCATCAAGAGTAAAACACAATCTGCCGTAAAATGTGAACGGAGTTGTGTAAGCAAATCATTTCTGGTTTCAACAAAGAATGCCTGTTGACCCAACGCTGCTATTTCCCTGATGAGGTCATTTGATGAAATATCTTTAGTAGCCGTACCTCCTGCATAAAAAATTTCACTCATCCATATTTCATCCTGCGGCCGAAGAGCTTTGGCAATCTCCTGCACAAAATCATCTTTCAAAAAACGGGTAGGGCCATAGCCATGCGGTTGAAACCAGGCAATCACTTTAGGCGCAATAGGCTGACAGGCTTCTATGCTGGCGGCACATTTAGCAGGGTTGTGGGCATAATCATCAATCAACCAAACGCCATTTTTTTGGCCAATGATCTGGTGACGACGATAAATACCTTCATATTGTTTCAATGCTTCTGCTGAAGTTTCTAATGGAACTCCAATCAAATTGGCAACAGTTGCAGCAGCCAATGCATTTTCCATATTGTGTTTGCCAATGGCGTGAATGGTGAATGGTGAGTGGTGAGTGGGATTACCGCTATGGTTAATTGAAAAGGAAATGGAAAAACCTTGTTGTTTGAAATCAATGGCATGATAGCCAGCATTATCATTCTTGTCAAGTGAAAAGTTATGCAAGGGGTTATGTGATAACTCTTGGGCAATACTCTGCGATTGATTTACCACAAAGAAATCTTTTGTATGTATTTTAAACTGGTGAAAAATATCAATCAATGCTTCCACTTCTTTATGATCTTTTTCAATATTCAACAATAAACCAATCTCGGGAGTATAATGAACAATAGAGCCATCACTTTCATCAGCTTCAATCACCAGCCACTCACCGATTCCAACTTTTGCATTCCCGATCTTTCCTTCTTTAATAATACTGGTTAAACCTGCACCACTGATAATGCTGGGTTGCAAACCTGCATGTTGTAAAATATCAAACAGCATAGCACTGGTAGTTGATTTACCACTGGTGCCGCCAACTGCAATTGTTTTCTTGCTTCTTGCAATAATGGCGAGTAATTCTGCACGCTTGATGATGGGAATATTGAGTTGTTTGGCTTTGATCACTTCTTCAACGGTGTCTTC
>JAYUTS010000028.1:0-4446 GCA_043754995.1 Chitinophagaceae bacterium | reverse complement strand
GTGCTATGCGGAGTGGTGCACAGATTGTGAGTTATGAATTATCAGCAGGTCTTGCAATCCTTTCAATTGTTGTATTAACAGGCAGTTTGCGTGTATCAGATATTATCCATGCACAGGCAGATGGCTGGTGGATCTTTAAAGGACATATTCCTGTGTGGATTGCATTTGTCATTTTTATTATTGCTGTTACTGCCGAAACAAATCGTGCACCTTTTGATTTGGCCGAAGCAGAAAGCGAACTCACCGCCGGGTTTCATACAGAATATTCAGGAATGAAATTCGCTTTGTTCTTTTTGGCCGAATATATTAATGTGTTTATTGTATGTGCCATTGGTGCTACTTTATTTTTTGGCGGATGGATGCCGTTTCATATCGGAAACTGGGAAAGCTTTAATCATATAATGGATTATATTCCATCGAGCATCTGGTTTTTTGGAAAAACATTTTTCCTGATATTTTTGATTATGTGGTTCCGGTGGACATTTCCCCGGTTAAGGATTGACCAATTATTAAATTTAGAATGGAAATATTTATTACCCATCAGTATGGTTAATTTATTACTGGTAACATTGATGGCCATATTGGGATGGCATTTTTAGCCCCATCCCCTAAAGGGGTGTAAGGCAGAGCACAAGAAGAAACTTGTTGGAGAAATAGTTTTGTTTGTATTAGCATTATAGTTGAAATGGAAGATACAAAGATGAAATGCTTAGTTATAAAAGTTAAATTAATAAAATAAAGCCCGGTTTCCCCTCTTGGGAGGGGTGCAGGGGTGGGTTGCTTATGTTCTTAAAAGAATACATAAAGGATGTTTTTGGTGCTTTAAAATCACTCGCTACCGGCATGAAACGGACGGGTTATTATTTTACGCATCACAAAGAAATTATTACACAGCAATATCCTGATAACAGGGATACATTAGTGTTACCCGAACGTTTCAAAGGGGAGGTAGTGATGATTCACGATGAAAACAACGAACATGCCTGCACCGGTTGTACAGCTTGTGAACTGGCTTGTCCGAATGCTACCATTAAGATCATCACCAGGTTTGATATTGATGAAACAGGAAAGAAGAAAAAAGCAATTGACACATTTGTGTATCATCTTGAATTGTGTACCATGTGTAACTTATGTATCGAAGCCTGTCCTACAAACGCTATTAAAATGGCACAGACTTTTGAACATAGTGTGTTTGACAGGAGTAAGCTGACAAAGAAACTGAACCACGATGGATCAAAGATTAGAGCGGGAATTGAGTAAACGGCCCCCTCTAACTCCCCCGGAGGGGGAGAATAGCAAAGCACCGGGCCAACTTTTTAAGGATGTAAGCGAAATAGGTATTTGCTGATTGAAAAGAAAAGATGAAATGCTTAATTGCGAAAGATAAATTGAGTAATAAAGTTTGGCCTCCCTCTCTACCGGAGAGGGAACGAGGGAGAGGCCGAAATGCTGAATTATTATTGTTTAATTAAAAAAATAAAAGCCCGGCCTCCTTTACACTAATTCCATTTCCTTTTCCCTTCTCCTTTTGGAGAAGGTGCCGAAGGCGGATGAGGTGAGAAGGACCGAGGATGAGGTTTATGACTGCATCACAAATTATATTTTACCTGATCTCTGCTTTTGTATTGAGCATGGGAATTTTATCTGTCACAACCAGGAAAATTTTCCGTTCTGCCATCTGGTTGCTTTTTTCCCTGATGGGTATTGCCGGTTTGTATTTCTGGATGGATGTTCAGTTTATTGCAGCCGTTCAGATTGTAGTATATGTTGGCGGCATTGTTGTCCTCATCATTTTTTCCATTTTCCTTACACAACAATCGGGTAAAGAAATGGAGAAAGCACCATTGGGAAGAACCATCTTCGGAGCACTGGCAGTATTGTTCGGATTTGCATTTACCTATTTTCTTATTCAGCAATATGGATTTCAACGATCTGATAAATTATTTGATTCTGATGTAGCAAGAATAGGTAATGCCATGCTCAATACCGAACAGGGAGGCTATTCCTTACCATTTGAAGTAGTCAGCATATTGCTCCTCGCTGCCATGGTTGGCTGTATTGTGATTGCTCTCAAAATAAAACCAACAGACAAATGAACGAAGTACCTCTGAGTCATATTTTATTTGTAAGTACTGCTTTATTCTTTATCGGTATGTATGGTTTGTTTACCAGAAGGAACATGATCACCATGCTGATGGCCATTGAATTGATGCTGAACAGCGTCAACATCAACTTTGTGGCATTCAATAAATATTTATATCCCGAAAAATTAGACGGTATCTTTTTTACCATATTCATTATTACTATTGCTGCTGCAGAAGCAGCCGTAGCAATTGCCATTATTATCAATCTCTACCGCAGTCATCATTCCATTGATGTGGAAGATGCAACGGAAATGAAATATTAATATGAACTATTCATCATACATCGCATTCATCCCTTTACTGCCACTTGTTGGCTTTGTGCTGCTGGGTTTGCTTGGAAAAAAATATTTCAATCAATCTGCGGGTATTATTGGGACTGGTTTGTTGTTGATCTCCACTGTTCTTTCCATTTACACGGCATATCAATATTTTTTTATTGATGGCAAAGTGGGCGACACGTATCAAACCATTACAGCATTTAAATTTACCTGGCTTTCATTTTCCGATACTGTTTCAATTGATATGGGTATCATTTTAGATCCCATTTCTGTAATGATGCTTGTGGTGGTTACGTTTGTTTCGTTAATGGTACACATCTTCAGTCTTGGATATATGAAAGGTGAAGAACGCTTTGCAACTTACTATGCATTCCTCGGCCTGTTTACATTTTCGATGCTGGGTTTAGTTGTTTCATCTAATCTTTTCCAGATCTATATGTTCTGGGAATTGGTGGGTGCTTCCTCTTATTTACTCATTGGTTATTATTTTCAGAAACCATCTGCAGTGGCTGCATCAAAGAAAGCATTTATTGTTACACGTTTTGCTGATCTTGGTTTTCTCATTGGCATTCTTATCCTTGCCTTTTATGGGGAAAGTTTAGACTTCAACACCATCATTCAAAATTTAACAACACAGCAATCATCGCAGTTTGTTGCTATTACTTCAGCTTCCTTTATCGGAGTATCTGCCATTACATGGGGCTTAACAATGGTGTTCATGGGTGGCGCAGGTAAAAGTGCAATGTTTCCATTCCACATCTGGTTACCAGATGCAATGGAAGGCCCCACTCCTGTTTCTGCGTTAATCCACGCTGCAACAATGGTTGTAGCTGGTGTTTATCTTGTCGCAAGATTATTTCCTTTGTTTGCCGTTAATGAAACAGCTTTATCCATTGTACGTATAGTTGGTGTGGTGTCTGCTTTATTTGCAGCCATCATTGCCTGTACTCAAACAGACATCAAACGTGTACTCGCTTATTCAACCATGAGCCAGATTGGTTACATGATGTTTGCGTTAGGTGTAAGTGGAAACGGTGGGGAACATGGGCTGGGTTATACTGCTTCCATGTTCCATTTGTTTACACATGCCTTCTTTAAATCATTATTATTCCTTGGTGCAGGTGCAGTCATACATTTGGTGCACAGCAACGAACTGAAAAATATGGGTGGATTAAGAAAGTATATGCCTGTTACTCATGGCACTTTCTTAATTGCATGTTTAGCCATTGCTGGAGTACCGCCTTTTGCAGGTTTTTTCAGTAAAGAAGAAATTCTGCTGGCTGCTTACAATTCAAGTATGCTTGTGTATGTGATTGCATTGCTCACATCAGGACTAACTGCTTTTTATATGTTCCGTTTGTATTTCTCTATTTTCTGGAACAAACAAACTGAAGTACACAATGATTCCTCCTCCGCTGAAGCTTCGGCGGACAGGCATGGTGAAGGAACTTTTTCTATGAAACTTCCTTTGCTCATTTTAGCTGCATGCACTATGGCAGTTGGCTTTATTCCTTTTGGACATTTTGTTTCTACTGATGGGAAAGTGTTAGAAACTCCTCTTCACCTGCTATTCTCTATTGCACCTGTTGCAATAGGTTTGGCAGGAATTGGCATTGCCATGTATTTATTTCTTTACGAAAATGAATGTCCGGAGAAATATTCCAAAAAGCTTGGTGGTTTTTACAAAGCTGCATACAGGAAATTTTATATTGATGAGGCTTATCTCTTCATCACAAAAAAAATTATCTTCAATTTAATCGGTCGCCCTGCTGCATGGATCGACCGCCATATTGTTGATGGATTAATGAATGGAATTGCAACAACTACAGGAAAAGTATCAGGCCTCATTAAAGGAATACAATCGGGCAAAATTCAAAACTATACGCTCTACTTCTTTGCAGGCATTGGATCTTTATTAATTGTATTTATTTATTTATGGAAACAATAACATGAATCTTTCATTACTACTCATATTGCCCCTTGCGTTTTCACTTCTGCTATTAGTTGTGAAAGGATTGAAACAG
>JAYUTS010000027.1:0-4466 GCA_043754995.1 Chitinophagaceae bacterium | reverse complement strand
CCAACTGTATGTCATCAACCCAGCTCAAAAAAACCATTGGTGTATGGTCTGCTACCACTATAGTTATCGGTAGTATCATCGGGGCAAATATTTTTATGAAGCCCGCTACCATGGCTGCCCAGTTGGGCTCGCCTTATTTGATTTTAGTAGTGTGGCTCATTGCAGGGATTGTTTCCATGTTTGGAGCAATGGCTTATGCTGAACTGGGAGCGATGTTTCCTGAAACGGGCGGACAGTATGTGTATCTGCGTTATGCATTCGGCGATTTTATTGCTTACCTCTACGGATGGGCAAGTATAGCTGTTATTAATACCGCATCTATTGCAGCCATTGGTTTTGTGTTTGCTTCTTATACCAATTATTTCATAGAATTGCCGCAGTTTAGTAAAGCTGTTGAACAGTCGGTTGTATTGCATATTCCATTGATAGGAGATATCATGCCTTTACAAAATTTTGGGGTAAAGGCAGTGGCCATTATTATGATCATGGGTTTAACTGTTGTAAACTATATCAGCGTACGTTCAGGTAATGCCGTGCAGTTTATTGCAACTCTTTTAAAAACGGCCGCCATTCTGCTACTGGTGATTGGCATTTTATTCTCAGGCAAGGGATCTGCTGCTAATTTTATAACCAATGCTCCAGACTTTGATTTAACCGGATGGAAATTAATAGGTGCCTTTATGGCTGCAACAACAGGAGCATTTGCAGCTTATGATGGGTGGAATAATCTCAACATGGTAGCTGGTGAAATCAAGGACCCATCCAAAAATATTACACGCAGTTTAATTTATGGTGTGTGGACATGCATCATTGTTTATATGCTTGTTACGCTGGCATACATGTATGTGCTGCCCATTGAAGTAATGGCAAAATCTCCTTTGGTTGCAAGTGATGCAGCAGCCATTGTAATGGGACCAGTTGGCGGTACAGCAATAGCACTGTTAATTGTAATATCAACTTTTGGTTCAACCAATGTAAACCTGTTAGCTTGTGCAAGGGTGATCTTTGCCATGAGCGATTCAAAAATATTTTTCAAACAGGCAGGTAAAGTGCATCCAAAATTTCAAACGCCCGGTAATGCTGTTCTTATCCTGGGGGTTTGGAGCTGTTTGTTTGTATTGAGTGGCTCATTTGATATACTTGCTGATATGTTTATTTTCATCGGCTGGATATTTTATGGGCTCGTAATACTTGCACTTTTTATTTTAAGAAGACGAATGCCAAATACTGATCGGCCTTACAAGGCTTGGGGGTATCCACTAGTTCCACTTTTGTTTCTTCTTTTCACTGCTATATATATCATTACCACTCTTTACAATGATATCAATAATTATGTGGAGGGAAAATCACCCATTATTAATTCTGTGTTTGGTTTATTGTTAACTGCAATCGGTATTCCGCTTTATTTTTATTTTAAACGGAAGAGGGGGAGAGAGTAGGAAGATCTACATTTCCTGTAAATACTTTCGTACAAAACGGATCGCCATCGAGCCTTCACCAACAGCTGCAGAAATACCTGTCATGGCACCAAAGCGTACATCACCTGATGCAAAAATGCCGGGCACACTTGTTTCAGGTAAAAAAGGTTCCCTGTCTATTTTCCATAAAGATGCAAATGACTTGTCTTTCATTAATTCTGTTCCGCAGAGAATAAATCCTTTATCATCTTTCAACACAAGGTCGTTCAACCATGTTGTTCCGGGTTTGGTACCTATATAAATAAACAATGCTTTTGCGGACACTGTTTTTTCTTCACCTGTATTGGCGTTTCTGAGTGTAATGGTTTCCAAAATCTTTGAACCCGAACAGGCAATGATATCTGTATTGGTTATTACATGAATGTTGGGAGTGCGGCTGATATTTTCTACCAGATAATTAGCAGCTACCTGCGACAGTGCATCACGCCTGATAAGGATGTTGACTTCTTTGGCAAACTTGCTCATATACATGGCTGCCTGGCAGGCAGAATTTCCTCCACCAACAATATAAATGCTTTCGTTGCGGCAGGCCTGTGCTTCCACCGATGCTGCGCCATAATAAACACCGGCACCACTAAACGCATCCAATCCCTCAATCTCTAATTTTTTATATGCAACACCTGTTGCAATCACAATGGCTTTGCTGTGTATCTGCGAACCATCCATCAGCTCTGAAATTTTATAACCATCTTTTAAAGTGATGGTTTTTACTTCCTGCGGTGTAAGAATTTCTGTTCCGAAACGAAGGGTTTGTGTAATGGCCCTTCTGCTCAACTCCGCTCCAGAAAGACCATTCGGGAAGCCGAGATAATTTTCAATGCGTGCACTGCTGCTGGCCTGTCCTCCGGGATTACTTCTTTCAATGAGTAAAGTCTTGAGCCCTTCGCATGAACCATAAACAGATGCAGCCAAACCTGCAGGTCCGGCACCAATGATGAGAACGTCATACATTTCTTTGGTTGCCTTTTGCTGCAACCCAACCCGTTCAGCGAGAACCGTCAATGAAGGATCATTGATAAACGAACCATCTTTCAAAACAACCAATGGCAGATCCGACCTGGATACATTGGCGCTCGTTAAATATTTTTCTGCTTCTTCATCGTTTTCAACATCCATCCAGATATAAGGAACCAGATTGCCGGAAAGAAATTCTTTGAGCTGGTGACTTTTGGGTGACCATTGAAAACCGATGATCCTTATGGCTTCATGATCGGGTTTGTAAAATGCCTGCCATTCATCTAACAAATCATTTACAACCGGAAATAATTTTTCTTCCGGCGGATGCCAGGGTTTTAATAAATAATAATCAAGCTTAACATTGTTGATGGCTTTAATGGCAGCATCAATATCGGAGTAAGCTGTGAGCAATACTTTTTTAGCAGCAGGAAAAATTTCATTGGCTTTTTCCAAAAAAGCAATGCCTTCCATTTCTGGCATACGCTGATCAGAAATAAATAAAGCCACCACTTCATTTTTTAATTTTAATTCTTTAATCAATTCGAGTGCTTCTATTGCAGATTCAGTTGCTGCTACTTTGTATTCATCACGGTATTGATTGCGGATATCCCGTTGAATGGCACGCAGTACCTGTACATCGTCATCAATTAAAATAATATAAGGGAGTTTCATTTGCTGGTGAGTTATATAACTGATTTAATGGAGAGTTCATTTTGTACAAGCGGGATGCAAACGGAGAAAGCAGTGCGGCCGGGTACCGAATTTACTTTAATATCTCCGTTATGATTTTTGATGATCCTGTTAACGATATCCAAACCAATACCTGTTCCTTCGCCCACTTTTTTGGTTGTAAAAAAAGGGTCAAAAATACGGGATGCAATTTCCTGGGGTATTCCTTTTCCGTTATCAATAATTGAAACGGTTACGTCTTTTTGAGTGCAGGTTGTTTCAACAGTGAGTGTGCCGTTTTTTTCAAGGGCGAAGATGGCGTTATCAATTAAATTGGTCCAAACCTGGTTAAGTTCCCCAACAAAAGCAGGAACCTCCGGCATATCAGTGCAAAACTTTTTGATTACATCAATGTTTTTTTCACGGAGTTTAAATCCTAAGAGCGTTAATGTGTTTTCAATATCCTTGTGGATGTTGGTGGGTTGCAGATCGTTGGTGCGGTCCATGTGCACATGACTTTTAATGGCTGTAACCAAATTGGAAATACGTTCCGATGCGTCAGCGAGGTCTTTAATGATTCTTTGCGAGCTGATTAAATTTTCTAACCAGGGAATCATTTGTTCAAATGTTTCATTGCCCAGGTCGTCACGGATTTTTTCCAACTCTTCAATTGAAAAGCCGAATTCTGAAAATGTTTCTGCTGCTTCCCGGTGAGTAACATTTTTATTTTCCAGCCAGTCTTCAATTTTATCCTGAATTTCCATGCGCTGCAGAGTTGTTAGCTTATTCTTTTCTGCCGGCATGTTTTCTTTTTTCTCAACTAAGTTGCGGATGTTTTGAATATGTTCCGGCGTCATATTACAGGCCAGCAGTGTTTTGGTGAATTCGTAATTGAGGTTCACCCGTTTGCTGAGTTCATCTGCAATGCCGCTGATGGCTGCTGCAGGATTATTGAGTTCATGTGCAATGCCTGCAGCAAGATTGCCTAAGGCATCTACTTTTTCATGTTGCAGTTTGGTAGTGGCAAATGCTTTTGCCCGTTCGGTCATATACCCAATAAGCCGTTGAATCAAATCAGGATTGAGTTGCTCTAATTCATGGAAATGATCTTTATGAATGCGGATCAACTTTACTTCGCCTAACGCATATGAATAACCGGGGTAGGTTTTCATTCTTGAATAAGGCAATAAGCCACCAACACCACCACTAACATCATTATTCTCAAAAGTGAAATAATATACCTGGCGCCCGTTGATGTACATATAAAAGGCAACCTTTCCCTGTAATGCGATCCACATCACTTCTGCCGGCTCACCATATTTTACAATGATATCCCCATCTGCATATTCATGGTATTGAGAA
>JAYUTS010000026.1:0-2044 GCA_043754995.1 Chitinophagaceae bacterium | reverse complement strand
TAGATACTTGTGCCTCTGCCGGTATTGCAAATGCAATTACCAGGATAACGATACTACAAAAAAAGGTACATTTTTTCATTTCAAATAAATCAGGATTTAACGGGTACATGAATTGCAACCAAAGTTCCTTTGCCGGGTGCCGAGTCAAAATCAACAGAACCTTTTAAGAATTGAATGCGGCTTCGCATGTTCTTTAAACCAATGCCATCATCTTCATTGTTGCTGCTGTATTCAAAACCCCGCCCGTTATCTTCAATTGTAACGCTTACTCCTTCTGCATCCCTGATCAATGCAATGTCAAGCTCAGAAGCTGCTGCGTGTTTAATGCAGTTGTTTGCACATTCCTGTATAACACGGAACAAAATGGTTTCTGTGTTGGAATCAAGCCGGCCATCAAAACCTTCGCTGTGAAAATGAACTTTGAGCGTTTTGCCATTGATCTTTGAAACCAGTTCATCCACTGCATCGGGTAAACCTTTACTGAGCAGGGCAGCAGGCATCATACTATGACTGACCGATCTTACTTCTTTACAACTGTCATCAACCAGTTGAATGATGTTGTACAGAGATTTGTTTTCTTCTTCATCTTTTACTTTCAGATTATTATAAAAGGAAGATAGATTCATTCGGGCAGCGCTCATCATTTGTCCCACACCATCATGCAGGTCTTTAGCAATACGGCTTCGTTCTTTTTCTTCTGCTTCCAGTACTGATTTGGCCGCCAGCTCCTGTTGTTTCAATATTTCAACCTGCATCTTCGATTGCTGTTTCCATTTGTAACGGTTGTAAAAAAGAAAGGCAATGAGTAAGGTGAGGATGGAAGCACCTGAAATAATACCAATCAAAGAATTTCTTTTTTTGATGGTGAGTTGCTGCCCCTGTATCTGCTGTTCTTTTTTGTTTGTTTCATACAAGGTGCTTAACTCTTCTACCTGCCGGTTTTTTTGAGCATTAAAAATAGAATCTTTCAGTTGTGTATGCCAGGTATAATAATCCAATGCCGCTTTATAATTACCATTGACGTTGGCCAGTTTGCTCATTTCGGCGTAGTTATTTGAAAGCAGTTCCCGGTAGGCCATCTTTTCAGCAATTTTATTGCTTTCTTCAAAATAATAGGCAGCACGTTCAGGTTTACCCCATGCACTGTATAAAACTCCCAGATCGGAATAACTCAACGCAATGGAAAATGTATCCTGCTGTTTTTGCCGTATGGCAAGTGCCTGCAGGTTATAACTTTCTGCCGATTCATAGTTGCCTTGTAAAACATTTACCCCGGCAATAAAACTGAAACACCAGCCTTTTCCAACTTCATCTTTCAAACGTTTGGCAATTTGGAGTGAAGCATTGTATCGTTTCAAGGCTTCTGTATAATTACCCTGGTATTCATAAACCACACCACTTTCATTTAATATCATTTGAATACCGCTGGAATCTTTGAGCGAACGGAAAATAGATAATGCCTTTTCATAATTTTCTCCTGCACGTTTCAGATCACGGTTCTTTCGGTACAATTTGGCAATGTCATTATACACATAAGCAAGCGGTTGTTCTTTAGTTGCTTGTTCATAAATACGTGCTGCTGTAAAAAACAGGGAAGCTGCTTTTTCATAATCGCCTTTGAAATAATAAGCAATGCCCATATTGCGGCCCAGTTCAGCATAAGCTAATGAGTCTTTCAGTTTGGCTGCCAGTTCTATTCCCTTCTCTGCTATCTTAATGGTTTCATTAAAGCTGATGAGACTGAGTTTGCCGCTGAGATGAATATAAGCAGTTAACCTGTTTTGCTCATTTCCTGAAGATGCAATAACAGAACGTAAACTGTCGATGGTTTGGTTTTGTGCCTTACAGCAAAGACAAACGGTTAAGAAAACTAAACTGAAAAAAAAGGTTTTGGGTAGCAGCAACATGATGCTTACAAGTTAAGAACTTCTTTCATTCCAAAAAACCCTGTTTTGTTTTTTAAGAATTCTGCTGCAAGTACGGCCCCTAAAGCAAAGCCGGTGCGGCTGTGCGCTGTATGAATAATTTCAATATCATCTACTGC
>JAYUTS010000025.1:0-2045 GCA_043754995.1 Chitinophagaceae bacterium | reverse complement strand
CGGTTGTTACCACATCGTCTATCAGCAATACATTCTTATTATTGATAACTTCCGGTTTTACCAGCTCAAATTTTCCTTCCATATTTTTCCATCTTTCTATTCTGCCTTTTTTAGTTTGCGTATCGGTATGCTGAGGGCGGATGATCACATCTGTAAGAACAGGTACTTGCATACTTTCTGCTATTCCATCGCATAAAACGGCAGCCTGATTATATCCCCTCTTTTTTTCTTTGACAGGAAAAAGTGGTAGCGGTATCAATGCATCAATATCAAAACGGTTTGATTTTTTCAGGCTTTCACCCATCATTTTTCCAAGTTGAAAACCCAGTTCTTTGTTTCCCTTGTATTTAAATTGATGCATCAGCCGCTGCATCAGCGATTCACGGGTGAAATAATATTGGGCTGTTGCATGAAGGACAGGAAGACGTCCCCAAAACTTTTTTTCCACCGGGTTATTGTGGTGCAATTCAAAATTGGTTTCAGGCATTGCCTCCATACATCGCATACATAATACACTTTCTTTGTCCAGGATATCATTGCCACAACCGCTGCAGACATGCGGGAACAATAAATGAAGAAATGAATCTTTTATTTCTTTTATACTGACCATCTTTTCTGTTTATGGATTTTCATTGAGCATTGAGCATTGAAAATTGAACATTTTCTTCCACATCCATACAAAAAATATCATTTTTTTAGAACAAGTACTCAATAAAACCCTTTACTCAAAATGAAATTATCTATCATGTGTTTGAGGAAAATAAATACTGATACACTTCTTCTACCTTCCCCATTGTTACCACGTCAATATTAAATTTTTGTTTGGCTGATCCTTTCTGTCCTGCTTGCCGGTTAGCATAGTTATATTTCGAAACAATGATTTTTTCAAAGCCCAGTTTCTCCGCTTCTGCTATCCGCTGGTCAATTCTGTTCACAGCTCTTATTTCACCACTTAACCCTACTTCACCGGCAAAACAAATATGAGGGTTCAATGCAACATCTTCATAAGAAGAAAGCAAAGCACATAAAACAGCAAGATCAATAGATGGGTCTTCCACTTTTAAACCACCGGCAATGTTTAAGAAAACATCTTTTACACCAAAATGGAAACCGCCTCTTTTTTCCAGTACAGCCAATAACAATTGTAAACGCCGCAAATCAAATCCACTTACTGTTCGTTGCGGTGTGCCATAAACCGATTGTGTTACCAATGCCTGCACTTCTATAAGCAAAGGCCGTATGCCTTCTATCGTTGCAGCAATGGCAATACCGCTTAACTGATCTTCTCTTTGCGTAATGAGTATTTCACTGGGATTGGTTACACCTCTCATTCCCCCGTCGGTCATTTCATAGATACCCAATTCAGAGGTACTGCCAAAACGATTCTTTAATGTACGAAGAATGCGATAAGCATAATGGCGGTCGCCTTCAAATTGCAAAACCGTATCCACCATGTGCTCCAAAATTTTTGGTCCTGCAATACTCCCGTCCTTGGTGATATGTCCAATTAAAAAAACAGGCGTGTTGGTTTCTTTGGCAAAGCGTTGAAACTCTGCAGCACACTCCCTTATTTGTGATACACTTCCCGGTGATGAATCAATTAGCGGTGTTTGCAATGTTTGTACGGAATCAACAATCACCAATTGCGGTTTCAGTTTTTTTATTTCCTGAAAAATAATTTGTGTAGATGTTTCTGTAAGCAGGTAAAAATTTTCGCCGGAGCCCGGCGAAGGAGTGAGATTCATACGGTCGGCCCTCATCTTTATCTGCTGTTCGCTTTCTTCACCACTGATATATAAAACAACAGCATCTTTTAACCATAATCCATTTTGTAAAAACAAAGTTGATTTACCAATTCCCGGTTCACCTGCCACCAAAACAATACTTCCCGGCACAATGCCACCACCTAATACACGGTTTAGTTCCGGATCAGCAGTTATCAATCTTGTTTCTTCACTGCTTTTGATTTCATTCAGTGATATAGTTTTATTGCTTCTCTTCTCTTCATGATAATTTTTCCAGTCATTATTATTTTTTGAAGTTTC
>JAYUTS010000024.1:0-10562 GCA_043754995.1 Chitinophagaceae bacterium | reverse complement strand
TTCCTCCTCCGTTTTAAATGGAAAAAATTTAGGGTCGGTTTTTATATATTCAAAAAAGGATTTTAAATCGCCTTTAAAGCCCACTTGTGTTTTTACAGTTTCCATTTCTTTGCGAATACGAGCAACTTCACTAAGCCCTAAATTAAAAATTTGTTCGGCTGTAATGTTTGTAGTGGTGTAATTCTTTAACCACAATTCATACTCCTTCTTTCCCGCATAATTATTTAAAAGTCCTGATGTTTTTCTTGCTTTTGGAATATAATCGGTAACAATATAATCATGCAATTTTTTATACGCTGGTTTTATAATGTTTTCAATTGCTGCCGAGTAATCTTTCTTTAATTGAATGGCTGCAACACTATCTAAGTCGGTTGGCAGTTTTAGTAAAGGTTTATAAAAAACATTCTCCTGTACGGCACCTTCAAATAATGGTTTTAATTGTGGCGGCACTTTTTCCATTGCAGCCCTTGGATTTGTATTATTTTGCTCAACACCTTTTCTCATATTTGCAATGGCCTGGTCAACCCAAGTTTGAAAACCTTTCATACGGCTAATAAAATCTCTGTAATCTTTTTCGGAATTGAAAGGGACAAAGCCAGCTCCGGAACCTAAGGTTGCAAACCTTGTTGGAAAACTAAATACGAATTGGTCAACAGGCCTGTAAAACCCCAAGGAATTGTTTAGTCTTTCGTTTTCGGATTTCAGCTTGTAGGTAAATACATCAATACTTAATAACTGAGATGCTGTTAAACCTGCTTTGTTGATGACAGCTAATTGGTTGAGATATTTTTGATTTAGTGCTTTTGCTTTTTTTATATACTCCTCACTGATAGTAATTTCAATTTGGTTGTTGTAATCGTTGATACCTGCTTGTGTGGCTTCCAATGGGTTTAAAGCATAATATTCCTTTGAGTACTCCTCTAGTAATGGCTCCAATTGAATCGGTGGGTTTATTTTTTGTGCCAAAAGCTGAAAGGAAAAAAGATTTATTAGTGCGATAAACAGGAGTGTTATTTGCCTTATTTTCATTATTCTATTTTTTAATAGTTATAAATTATTACAAAAAATAATTCTCAATAGCTGTTTGTGCAGTTGATGAATTACATAAATATATTGTTGCTATTAGAAAGCAAATGGTGTTTTTTTAAAATCCGGGTATCATAATTTAATTTTAATCAATGGTAGGGAATGTACACTAACCATGGTTTTATATATTGCTCTACTTATTGAAACCAATTTTTGCTGATGGGTCTAATTTATATTGGTATCATTTTCTCTTCTAAAAGGTTGCCGTTTCCAATACGTTAAACTACGCCACAACCACTCTAAAGGACCGAACCGGAAATGTTTCAGCCAAATCGGGCTTAGAATTAACTGAAAAATCCAGATGCCCAATACGATGTAATACAATTCATGACGTTGCAACTTTCCATACATGCCAAAACCAAAACCCATAAAAATAGTAACACAAATGATGGTATGCATGATGTAGTTGGAAAACGCCATCTGACCAACCGCAGCCAAAGCCCTTTGCAGAAAAGGAATTATTCCCGATTTGATGAACAGCATAATGAAACCAATATGACCAATCGTTGTGGGTACTCTTCCTAGCTCATGTGTAATATCAGTTAAGTAAAAAGCCTGTATTGAAAAATTGTGTTTCATCAAATAGGATGTTTCCCAATAGTTAACTGTTACACCAACGAGGTAACCTGCCAGCAGCATAACCCAATAATAGCGGGTAGATTTTTCAGCTTTAAAAATTCCATTTTTGAAGAAGGCCATTCCCATCAATACCATTGAAAAAACATCCCAAATCCACATCCGGTAAATCCACAAACTTTGTCTTATTTGTATGATGGCCGATCTGTACCATACAATACTAAAGTAGCTTTTATTATATTCTTTTTTTAAGTCATTATAGGCTTCGGGTGTTGCTTTTTTATCGGCCACTATGGTTTCCCATTCTGCAATTGCTTTTTTATTTTTCTTAGTTAATGTATCTGCAGTGTTTTTAGCTTTTACAGCAGTTGTGTAATCAGTAAAAGCATTTTCCGTTTTATAATAGTCTTTTACATTCAAAGCTGTTAGGCCCAATGAAAAACAGATGCCAACAATGATCAGTTTCCTGGGATTTAAATTTCTAAAACTGTAGGCAATTAATCCAACTACTGCATAAGGAAACAATATTTCTCCAGCCCATAATAACAGGTAAGCATGAATAATACCAAAAACGAGTAACCATAGCGTTCTGCGGAAGTATGCATCTGTTACTGCAATACTTGGCATTCCATTTATGGTACGGCTGTTAAACAAAACAATTCCGGCTCCAAATAACATAGAGAAGAGTCCCCGCATGGTTCCTTCAAAAAACATATTATTTACCCACCATGCTTTTAAATCCCAACCTGTAGCACCTCCTGAATTGGTTGGGTCGTAATACGCTTTGTAAAGACCAAAGCCAACTATATTCATTAACAGAATGCCAAATAGGGCAACACCTCGTATGATATCTAGTGAGTTGATTCTTTCTTTACCTGTGGTTGGTTGTAAGTTTTGGTCTGCAGCCATGTGGTTGGGTTTTGGTTGATGATTATGCTGAAAAGGACTTAATAAAATATATTCAATATAAATTTTCTACTTGCAATATCTTACTCTCCCGTTCTTCTTCTGCCTTGGTTCGTGTCTTCACGAACCATTTTTACTTTTGTTTCGGTTCGTGAAGACACGAACCAAGGCCGGAAACGTTTATTAACAAACTATTTTTTAAACTTTCCATACACAGCTTGCCCAGGGAAAACATTGGTTACTGTTTTTCCATTCTTTAAAACAAAGGTTCCATTCACCATTACATATTCAATACCTGCTGAAAACTCCAGGCCTTTTTCAAATGTTGCTTTGTCAATTACTGTGTTTGGATTAAAGATGGTAATGTCGGCATCTGCACCAACCTGTATTCTTCCTTTAAAACGCATCATTGGTGCAATGTTTTCCAAACGTTTTGCAGGCAGCAAAGTCATTTTTTCAATGGCCGTATTCAAATCAATCACTTTATCTTCCCGTACATATTTTCCCAATACTCTTGAAAAAGTTCCGGCCGTTCTTGGATGAGCCAGTTTAGCATAAGTCATTCCATCGGAACCAATCATAACACCGGGAGCGGCTATTCCTGTTTTGATCCACTCGGGTTTCATTACATGAATAATCACTACACCGCCGGTTTTGCGATAGGTTTCAAATGTTTCTTTTGTAAGCCGTTCGCCAGTTGCTACCCACTGAAGATCGTTATAGCTTATGCCAAGTCTTTGTTGCCAACCTTCATCAAACATGGCGCTTTGCATCGAAGTGGATGCAGCAGTGTAAGGGTACAACTCAGTGCTGATGTCAAAACCTTTTTTGTTTGCAGCATTTACCATCTCCAGCGACAGTCCAATATTTCCCAGCGACATACTGTTGATATGAACAATGTGCAGCGGTGCACCGGTGAGTACAGCAACGGCAATTACTTCCTGTATAGAAATAATATCTGGTTGCCTTACATGCGAAAACACGAGGGCTTGCAACTCACCAGCCAGTTTATACACCTGGAACATTTCATTGGGATTTGTTTTGGGTAAATATCCAATCGATGCGCCAATACCAATACCACCTTCACTCAAAGAAACTTTAATGTTTGCCAATGTTTGATTCAATGCATCGGGAGTAATAGTTTCAGTAGCGGCTCGTAAAATAGAGTTGGTCATTGCTCCAATATTTGCTTCTCCCTTCAGCGTAATTTGCAGTAAACTATCTACAGCGTTTTGGTATTTACCAATTGCTTTAAACCGTTCAAATGGCCAGTTTACACTTGCACCATAATTAATCAATGCTTTACCTTTTCTGGATTCGTACCATTTACCTAAATGCTCAATTCCCCATTCCAGTTCCAAAGCCGTTGTTACACCATCATGTAATTGGTATTCCTGCTCTACATTACTGCGTCCGTGAATGTGCAGATCAATAAAACCCGGCGCTACTACTAATCCGCTTACATCGATGACTTCTTTTCCCTGCAATGGTTCGCTGCTGATTTGTGCAATGCGGTTGTTGAGAATGCCTACATTTCTAATGGCATCCAGTTTTGTTTCAGGATCAATCACACGGCCACCTTTGAGCACTACATCATAAATAATGTTTGACTGAGCAAAAGCTGAAAATGAAATGCTGATGAGTAAAGCAGTGAGTAATTGTTTCATGTTGATGAGTTAAGTTCGTTTGATAAGCGATGAGTGGAGCAGTTTTATTTTCCAATGCTCCTTCTGTTTTACTAATACAACCGTTTCCATCCACTTTACCAGTTCCTGTTTACCATTGCGGGTTATTTCTGATTGAAGGTAGTAGGTTACCCATGCTGTGTTTCCGTCTATTGTTGTGTTTACAAAATCAAAGCTGTTGGTTCGTTTATAATCTGCAGGTTTAACAAACATCACTTTTTTAATGAGTGTGTCTATCGTCCACACCTCGCCGTATTCATAAAAATGTACATCTGCTGTACTGTGCAATCTTAAACCGGCGCTGTCTCTGTTTGATAAAGCGGTAAACAGGTTTTGAATCGTTTGTTGTACAGTTGCCTGTTCACTGTTTGTAGTTTGAGCAGATGTAATTGCTGAAAGCAGTAATGAAACAAGCAGAAGTTTTATTTTTTGCATAATGAGTTTTGAATGAAACTGAATTACTGCTTATACTTTAAAAATTTTGAACCGTTAAGAAACTTACCCGCTGTTCGCTCAACATCTACTTTTACATTTCCGTCTTTTTGTAACTCAAACCTTACTTTAGGGTAACCTATACCGCCAATAAAGCTGTTATTGCCTGTATATTTTAAACTTGCTCTCAGTTGCCCGTTTTGTTTCATAAACAACAGATCATCATTTTGTATAAATTCAAGAGTGATATTTTCGTCCATTTGATAAAGCCCCGTGATCTTATCATACACTTTTTTATCAAGTGGAATTTCTTTACTCATCAGCACATTAAAAACAATTTCACTTTCTCCTGATGTCTTCTTTGTTATATCAAGTATTCTGTTTACTGCCTGTGGAGCAGAAGCCCAGTTATCGGTTTCAACATATTTGCCTCCCTTAAAATAAATTTGGGTGATCAAGTCCTGTTGATCGGGTACCGACACCCGCATGTGTATATGCGCAGGCCTCCATGATGCTTCATCATTCGGGTCGGCTTTATAAGGAACGGGTAAAATAGATTTGAACTCATATTTTCCATCTGCTTTTGTTTTTTGTGCACCACGATAGTTGTAGTCGTCAGAAGCATTATCATAGGTTTCATGTTCATCACATTGCCACATTTCAACGAATGCATTGTTGATGGGCGTTTTTCCATCTTCTTTAAAAATAATTCCTTTCAAAACGACAGGCGCTCCATTTGAACCGGGCAATCTTAAATTGCTGCGCAACGGTGCACCAGGCCTATAAAAAGGACCAAGTATATCTGTAGTGGTTGGATTATCGCCTTCAAAATTTTTTCCATTCCAGTTTAAACCTCCGAATGCACTAATGCTGATCACTGTGAGTGATGAGTTTTTGATAAATGTTCTGCGTTGCATAATGATTGATTTTAGTTGGTTAAGATTTGTTATTCCACCCGCACAAGTACTCTCCTGGTTCTTTTGTTATCACCAATTATTGCTGTATCGCCTTTCAGTTGAATTTGCCTGGGCTGTTCTGTATCGGTATAGAAAGGAAGCGTTCCTCCTTTTACATGATGGATTACCTGTCCTTTTGCAGGTTCGTATGTATATGTACCGAAGTATCCGAAAGAATGACTGCTAAAAAATTCATGAAAATTAATAGTGTAATTTTTAGCTCCTTCTTCTGTTATTTTAAGAGGGGTATCGCTGGAAACATTAATACTTAATATACCACCGGGTGAGTAAATAAAATAACCTCTTGGGTTTTTACCGTAGCGATGCACCCAGGTATTGCTGACAGAATCCAAATCAGCAAACTCAACCAACTGCCATATACCGGCAATTCCTTTGGCGGGTTTTGTTTTTTGAGCGGTTGATGTTGCAGTAGCTATCAACAGTACCAGTAAGAATGAAGATTTTTTCATTGTGTTATTTATTTTCTGATGATTGTATGATCAACCGCATTACGTCTGCTATCTTACTATCATCCATCCACCGTGTAACAACTACGAGATCATGTTCTTTATCAACAATAATATAATTGCCGCCATAACCTGCTGCATAGTAAACTTTCGGTGAAATGCCTTTCCATCCCTGATCGGTATTGAGCCACCACAGGTATCCATAATTTTTATTGGCGGCAGAAGGTTGCTGAACTGCACTGACCCATTTTTCAGAAATCAATTGTTGATTTTTCCATTTACCGTTTCTCAAAAACAACAAACCAAATCTTGCATGATCCAGTGTATTGATGAAGATGCCGCCACCATGATGACCGCCTCCGCTTACCGATTGTATCATCAAGCCGTCCATATTTACAAATGAGTTTTCATAACCAAACCAACGCCATGTAGTGGATGCACCAATAGGATCCATGATCTTTTCTTTAAACACAACAGGCAGCGGTTTGCGCCAAACCTGTAATAACGAGTAAGCCAGCAGATTCACCCGTACATCGTTGTATTCATAATTTGTTCCCGGTTCAAGCAGCTTTCGGTTTTTCCAATCATCAATTGTTCCTTCTCTTGGCGGACGATCGGCCCAATCATGTAAGCCAAACAAACTACCGCTCCAATCAGATGACTGAGTAAGCAAATGATGCCAGGTAACGTTTGAATTATGTGCTCCTTCAAATGATTCATCC
Source organism: Chitinophagaceae bacterium (assembly GCA_043754995.1). Taxonomy (GTDB): domain Bacteria; phylum Bacteroidota; class Bacteroidia; order Chitinophagales; family Chitinophagaceae; genus Lacibacter. The sequence continues at coordinate 3,732 of JAYUTS010000024.1, read as the reverse complement.
CATACATATTGACCAACTTTGTCATGTACATTTTTGATGAGGCCCTGATCAATGGCTAAACCTGCAACAGTGGAGAGATAACTTTTCGTTACACTGAATGTCATATCAACACGGTTCACATCGCCCCACTGTGCAACGATGTATCCATTCTTTATTACAAGCCCTGCAGGCCCACCTCTTTCTTTCATTGGCCCGACAATTCTATAACCCGGTTCCCGTGAATAAGATTTCATATTGGCAATACGCAAGTCCCGTTCAACTTTATTTTCACTTTTCAATGCAACAGATACGGCACTGTCGAGCAGCACTTTATTCATCTTTAGCTCTTCCGGTTTTTTTGTTTGCCATTCAGCATCGGGAAAATAAAGCTGTTGCGCATCAACAGTAAGTACATACAAGCTTAAAATAAGGAGCAGAAATTTTTTTCTCATGGTTTCAGTTTTAGAACGACTACAAATAAGTAGCAGTCCATTATTTAATTTCAAATAAAACCAGCATCATTTTTTCTTTACCGGAGGCGTTGAAATAAAATGTGCTGCCGGGTTTGATATATAAATATTTTCCTGTTTTAATATGAGTTGATCTTTTTCGTATAGCATCATAATAAATAACTTCTTCTCCTGCCACCAATTCTGCTACTATGGGGCCCCGGTTGCTGATGAGTTTGTTGTTAAAAGATGAATCAGTTAATTGATAAGCAAAGACCCGTTCGCTTTCATACAACAAGGGAAAGGGCAAAGCTTTTGTTTGTGTAGTTGGTTTGTAAGTAGAAAGCAACTCTATATCTGTAACATGAAAAGGAACCGTATCGGCATTTCCCACCCGGTGTATTAATGTATCCTGAATAAAAGAACGGTACCATGAATAACCTGCTACGTTTTGTCCCTTTTCCCAATCAGCGCCTTTTATTTGTGAAATGGTTGTAGTGTTAGTAAAAATAAGAAACACAGAAGGGGTTGAGTGGATATGAAACATACTGGTATCACCCGGCTGCATCCATACATCCAGCAGGCGGATATATTTATTTTCCAATACTTTTTTGTGCATTGGTTCTTTACTTACCTGCACCTGTGCTGTAAGAACCGCAGTGTGCAGGAATAGTATTGCAAGAAGAAGATTCGTTTTCGGTTTCATTTTATTTCTTATTCATTTCCATATAATCAAACACAAGGTTGCAAAAAGCATTTACACCTGTTTTAAACCCGCTATCATCAATAAAAAATTCCGGTGTATGATGAGGAGCTGAAGTTTTTGGATCTTTTCCTTTAGGCAAACCGCCAATGTAAAAGTATAAACCGGGTATTTTTTGTGCGAAGAAGGAAAAATCTTCTGAGCCTGTTTCAGCAGGTACCAGTATCACCTTTTCAGTTCCTGCAGATTTTTGTAGAGAAGGTAACATTAATGTAGTAAGAGCAATGTTGTTAAACGTAACAGGATAATGAACAGAATATGGTAACTCTACCGTTGCAGTGGCACCGGCAGCTTCAGCCGTTTTTTCCACAATCTGGCGAATACGCTTAAACACATATGTTTCATCTGCATCACTTAAAGTTCTGACTGTGCCCATCATCTCAACATTTTCAGAAATAATATTGGAACGATTGCCACCATGGATGGCACCAATAGTAACAACCGCTGCATTTTCGGTGATATTGACATTACGGCTTACAATGGTTTGCAAACTATTGATGATTTGTGCCGAAACAACAATTGGATCAACTGATGCCCACGGCTCAGCACCATGTGATGGCTTACCCTTCACCGTTATTTTCACATCAGCTACACCTGCAAACATGCCGCCGGGACGGTAAGTGATTTTGCCAACTTCTAATTGTGCATTGATGTGCAAACCAAAAATCACATCCACTTTCGGATTTTCTAATACGCCTTCTTTCACCATCAATTCAGCACCACCTTCTTCACCTTTTGGCGCACCTTCTTCTGCAGGTTGAAAAATAAATTTAATAGTGCCCTTCAGATCTTTTTTCATGCCAGCCAGTATTTCTGCAACGCCCATGAGTATAGCTACATGCGAATCATGACCACAGGCATGCATCACACCTGTTTCCTGTCCGTTGTAAGTTGCTTTTACTTTCGATGCAAAAGGAACCGCTGTTTTTTCTGTTACAGGCAATGCATCCATATCTGCTCTTAGGGCTATAACAGGCCCGGGTTTATCGCCTTTTAATATTCCTACAACACCTGTTTTGGCAACATTGGTTTTTACTTCCATTCCTAAAGATTGCAGATGTTTGGCCACAAGTGCTGCTGTTCTTATTTCCCTGTTTCCCAGTTCTGGGTTTTGATGAATATCGTGTCGCCAATCAATTACTTTTTGTTCAATTTTAGTTGTTGCCGTGTTGATGGCTGCAGTATAATTTGTTTTTTGTGCAGTTGTTATTTTAAAACAAAATAAGATTAGAATACAGATCAGCTTTCTCATAATATTAAATATTTATTTCTTGCATTGAAGTCGTGCATAATTTTTATAGAACAATAACAGGATGTAAATAAAAAATTTACCGCTCCAATTTAAAATTGATTACCCTGCCCGGCCGTTGTTGTGTATTCGCTGCTTTCCATCCGGTACGATACATCCATTCGGTCATTTTTTTAAGTTTACCATAATCAATATTAGCTGCATTATCTTTTGGTGTATGATAATCTACATGCAGGAACGTTGTGTACATGAGTGAAGGAATACCCAACCTTGCATAGGGTAAATGATCGCTTCTGAAAAACCAGTATTCAGGATGTTCTACTTTATCCCAGAGCGTATCTAACTTAAACTTAGTTCCTTCGTTATTGGCATCCAATACCATTTTCGCCAGTTCGTTTGATGTAAGATGCGGTGATTGTATTCCTAAAACGGTGGCGCTATCCGGATGGTTTCTGCCAATCATATCTCCATTTAATACTGCTACAATATTTTGTATGGGTACTGTTGGGTGCGATGAATACCATCTTGAACCTAAGAGCCCCCGCTCTTCTGCACCATGAATAACAAACAACACAGAACGTTTGCCCGGATTTTTTTTAAAAGCTCTTGCTACCGCAAACATGGCCACATTTACACTGGCATTGTCATCTGCTCCATAATAAATGTTGTCTCCATCAATGCTGTTGCGAATACCATGCGCATCTGTATGACCGCTGTACAACACATATTCTTTTGAAAGCACCGGATCTGTTCCATCAATAAGGCCCACCAGGTTTACAGATGGGTAACTATACCGCTCAATAACAATGTTTGCTTTTAGTTGAGCAGTATTAGCAGCGATTTCTTTTTTTGCAGTTGCATGTAACCAAAATACAGGCACAGTAGCAGTTACTTTTTCATTGGGTCCTCCTTCCAGATCAAAACTGCCTTCCTTAAAATTTTCTATGGCATCGGGCCAGGCGACTTCTGTTTCGCTATCGCCAATGAGTATTAATGCAGCCGCTCCTTTAGCAATTAATGCATTTCCGTATTTGGTCATCATAAACCGTTGGTACCGCCAGGTTGGTAACGACATGTTGTAATTTAATATGCCGGGAACAGCATCAAAGGCAACCACTTTTCCTTTTACATCAATATTATTTACATCAATGGAAGCGACACTGCCCAGGTAAACAATTGGTTGATCTATTGCAGCAGGTGCCATTTGTGCAATGGCTACTTCGCTCCATAGTGGTAATGTCCGCCCATTGATATTTACAGTGCTGACTGCAGCAACCCGGTTGCGCCACATA